>NZ_JABFCR010000068.1:0-18391 GCF_013087555.1 Mucilaginibacter humi | reverse complement strand
TAGTTGTTTAATATAGATATCCCCAAAATGGAAACAACAAACGCCGGGGCAGTAACAGCACCGGCATCATGTAAAATCACTTTAAAAATAAAAGGAAAAAAAAGTACAATGGGCCATAAGTTAAAAACACTAAACATTGCAGTTAAGGCCAGTAACCAATAATGGTATTCCGTTTTATAGGTAACTGTAAATACGGTTGTACCCGCAGCGTAGGCAACTCTTGTAACTGAAGGCGCGAGAACAGTTCGATAAAAAAATACATCAGGATTATTCCGCAAAACGAAACGATCAATGAGTCGTGGGGAAGGCTTTTTAAGAATAAAGTCCAGCGCCCAGCCGGCAACTGCCACACATAGTAAAAGGTATAGAATAAGCAAAGCCATGAAAATACGTACGGCTATGTTTTTACCTGTATCTTTAGAACGCCAAAAGGCTTTTAATTCGTGACTAAAGAAAGTTGAGATCATATGGTACCCGCTGTGACGAATGAGTTTTAATTACTGTAATAATAATTAAATAATTTAAAATAAAAGGAAAGGCCTCACCTAAATCCTCTCCAAAGGAGAGGACTTACTTTTCAGTTTCTTCCCCCTCTCCTTTGGAGAGGGCCGGGGTGAGGCTTTAATACTTGTACTTATCGCCCCATAATTTTTTTAGTTTTTCTTTTGACTCATTCTCGCGTGGGTTGTTACCCGGCTCATAAATTTTGGTTCCTTTTACGGCATCGGGTAAAAAGTCCGGGTTTACAAAGTTGCCTTCAAAATTGTGGGCGTACTTATAGTCCTTACCGTAACCAATATTCTTCATCAGCTTTGTTGGGGCGTTACGCAGGTGCAGCGGTACGGGCAGATCGCCGGTTTGTTTTACCAGGCTCATGGCGGCGCCAATGGCCGTAGTAGCCGAATTACTTTTAGGCGATGTCGCCAAATAAATGGCTGTTTGCGACAGGATCAACTGCGACTCGGGCATCCCAATTACGTTAACCGAATTAAAGCAGGCCTGCGCCAATAATAGGGCATTAGGGTTGGCATTGCCAATATCTTCTGATGAAAGGATCAGCATCCGCCGGGCAATAAACAACGGGTCCTCGCCGCCGGCAATCATCCGCGCCAGCCAGTAAACCGCGCCGTTAGGATCGCTGCCACGCATAGATTTTATAAAGGCCGATATGATATCGTAGTGCTGCTCGCCCGCTTTATCATACAGCGCCATGTTTTGCTGCACATGCTCCAGCACTATTTTGTTGGTCAGCTCTATTTTTTTGCCCGATATGGCATTCACCAGCAGCTCAAAGATGTTTAACAGCTTACGCGCGTCGCCGCCCGACAGGCGCAGCAAAGCTTCGTGTTCTTTTATGTCAATGTTTTTTTTGCTGATCACGACGTCTTCCTTTTTGGCTTTCTCCAAAAGGTTTACCAGGTCGGCTTCTTCCAGTGGTTGCAGGATATAAACCTGGCATCGCGACAGCAAAGCCGATATTACCTCGAAGGATGGGTTTTCAGTGGTAGCGCCTATCAGCGTAACAATACCCCGCTCAACGGCCCCCAATAACGAATCTTGCTGCGATTTGGAGAAACGGTGGATCTCATCAATAAACAGTACCGGCATAGCATCGCCTTCTTCTTTTAATCGCGAAGCGGTTTCAATAACCTCGCGCACATCTTTAACGCCCGAGTTAATGGCGCTTAGCGAAAAGAAGGGCCTGTCCAGCGTTTGCGAAATAATATAAGCCAGCGTGGTTTTACCCACGCCCGGCGGTCCCCAGAACAACATTGACGGCAAGGCGCCGCTTTCTATAGCTTTACGCAACACCGCGCCCTGCCCAACAAGGTGTTTCTGGCCAACATAGTCGTCGAGGTTTTTGGGGCGCATGCGCTCTGCTAATGGCGGCAAATTGTTCATGTAGTAAAAATCTGAAAAGGAAACGCTAATTCCTAAATTTTTTAGTATTTTTAAATAACAATTATATGATCAACAAGTTTACCCATTCAAACTTTCATGCTATTTGTGATGAATTTTCATTGGCAGATATACACCTCGACGAGATTATTAAAGCCCATGGCTATCCACCCTTATGGAGCCGCCCCAATACCTTTGAAACACTGGTCCATATTATTTTAGAGCAGCAGGTGTCGCTGGCCTCGGCATTATCAGCCTTAAATAAATTACGCGAACGGGTACAGGAAATTACGCCCGAGCGGGTATTATTATTAACCGACGAAGAATTTAGGGCAAGTTATTGCAGCCGCCAAAAAACAGCTTACATTAAATATTTAGCAGAAGCCATATTAAACGGGCAGATTAACCTGCAACATTATGAGGATCTGCCTGATGATGAAATCCGCGCACAACTGGTAGCCCTAAAAGGCATCGGCAACTGGACGGTTGATGTTTACCTGATGTTTGTGCTGCAACGCGCGGATATATTCCCCATTGGCGATTTGGCCGCGGTTAACGCCTTAAAACGGGTTAAAGGATTATCCAATAGCACATCCCGCGAAGAGTTAATTGACGTAGCCACGCAATGGCAGCCTTACAGAACTGTAGCAACGATGATGTTGTGGCATTACTATCTGTCGGCACCGAAGAAATAATAGTTTGTCATGCTGAGCGATAGCGAAGCATCTGCCGCGTGGCGATTGCAATTTTCGCAGATCCTTCGTTCCTCAGGATGACAAACGGTTTTTAAATGAAAAGAGTCCCGATGGTAGTCGGAACTCTTTTGTGTCTTATTGTGGGGGCTCCTTATTTAAATGTCACACTTGTTTTGCCCATGGTATAACCATCAGCATATAGCAATACGGTATAAGTGCCCTTTTGGAATGGCTCCGCATACATCCAGTCGACAGTATAATTAGCACCGTCATCCTTATAATCAATAGATGTTTTGTAAGTATATTGCAGATCCCGGCTATCAGCATTAAAAGTGCCGCTATCGTTAGTCGTTATCAGGTTGCCAATCGGGTCTATAATCCGGATAAAAATATCATGTGATCCTTTTGTTGCCACAGCGTTGCTGGCTACGGTAAAGTTGATCTTAAGCTTATTAACATTTTTGGCTTTGGTTTCGTCGCTTTCCTTGCCATTCTTTTTAACCTTGTAACCAACTACGCTGGCAGCACCAACTTTAATGGCTGACGCAACCTGTACTTTGGTGTTAAGGTCCCGGTTTTGTTTTTCAAGGTCGGTTGCTTTTGCGCTAACGGTAGTTAGGTTGGTTTTTAAAGTATCTCTTTCGGTAGCTAATGATACATTTTCTTTCCTTAGCTCTTCGATATCGGCGGTGTACTTGGTAACAAAATAGCGTAATTGCTTAACATCTTCCTGCGCTTTGCTTAATTCTTCGGCGGTTAGTTTGCCTTTGGCAAGTTCGCCTCTTAGTACTTTAATTTTTGCTCTTAGCGAATCATTTTTGGCCTGCAATTCGGCCGAAATTTTTGTTTTACCGGCGCTAACCTGTTCTATTTGCGCTTCAAGGCTATCAAGCTCAACTTGTAATTTTGTTTTTCATCGCTTTGCACGGCAATTCTTTGGTCAGAATTGTTTTTCTTCATGTATAAATACACGTCAGTTCCTAATAAAGCTACAATTACTACTACTAAAAAGTAAATAACGTTTGAATTTTTTTAGGCTCTTGTGTTGTTTGGTTCTCCATAAAAATTATCTGCTTTAATACTTGAATAATAATTAAATGCGGCAGGGTATTTGACTGTTATGTGAATTGGTTTTACCGCATTTACTATTGTTAACTTATAACTATACGTAATAATGTGAATTTTATGATATTGTTTTTTATAAACGGCTATAAAATATTCCTAAAAGTATGTACAAATTGATTAAAACGCAATTATTATTTGCCATAATAAACCGCACTATCAAGTAGTTTATATCTTTGCAATTCTTAAAAAAGCCCTCAATGCATTATATACGTTATATTATTTTACTGATTACGTTAGCGTTTTTTACTAAAGCCAATGCCCAAAACCCAACTCAGGCCGACTCGATAGCCAAACAAAAACTAAAGGACCATCCTAAGCGCGAGTTCAGGGGGTATGGGTAGCAACCGTTGGTAATATAGATTGGCCCTCGCCTAAATCCACGGTCGATCAGCAAAAGCAAAAGTTGATTGGTATATTGGATCAGCACCAGCGTACCGGCTTAAATGCAGTAATGTTCCGTGCGCCCGGCTGCCGATGCTTTTTATGCCAAGGGTATAGAGCCATGGTCTAAATGGTTAATGGGCAAACAGGGGAAGGCACCTGATCCGTTTTATGACCCATTGGAATTCGCCATAAACGAAGCCCATAAACGAGGGATAGAACTGCATGCCTGGTTTAACCCGTACCGGGCTACTACCGATAATAAGTACTCGGCCTTAAGCCCTGATCATATCACCAACAAACACCCTGAATGGTTTTTTATCTACGGCGGTATGAAAACGTTTAACCCGGGGCTGCCAGAGGTGCGCGAATATATTGTACAGATTGTTTTAAATGTGGTTGATAATTATGATATAGACGGCGTACATATGGACGATTACTTTTATCCGTATGCTATTGCCGGGCAGAAAATAAACGACGCGGCGGCTTACCAGCAATATGGGGGCGATTTTACAGATATTCGCGAATGGCGCCGGGATAATGTTAACAAGCTGATAAAAATGCTTACGGACAGTATCCACAAACATAACCCACGTATAAAATTCGGTATGAGTCCGTTTGGCATATGGGCCAATAAATCGCAAAACCCCGAGGGTTCTGACACCCGTGGCGGCGATACATACTATGAGTTGTATGCCGACTCGCGTAAGTGGATAAAAGAGGGATGGGTTGATTATATTAATCCGCAATTGTACCGCCCTATCGGAGACCGGTTGATGGCTTTCGACAAACTGCTATCCTGGTGGAGCGATAACACTTATAACCGGCATTTATACATTGGCCGGCCGCTTATCGTATAAACGAGCATAACCTGCCAGCCTTTGACAAGCCAACCGAAATCCCTGATGAAATAAGGCTTGTACGCGGTAACGCGCGTACGCAAGGCAGTGTTTTTTTTAGCTCACAATCATTAACCAATAATAAACTTGGTTTAACCGACTCATTACGGCTTAATCACTACAAATATCCGGCTTTGCCACCACCAATGTTATGGCTTGACTCTATTGCGCCTAACACACCCCGCAACCTGGTGGTTACACGTATCCCAACCACTACCAGCGTCCAGTTAAGATGGGAAGCACCACTGCCGGCCAAAGATAATGAGCCCGTTTATGGTTATGTTATTTACCGGTTTGAAGGCGAGGAAAAGATAGATATAGCTAAACCGGAAAACATATTGCATATCCAGTACAACGCAACGCCCTTTTTTATGGATACAACCGCTTTGCCGGGAAAAACTTATTTGTATGTTGTAACGGCGATAGACCGGCTTAAAAATGAGAGCGACCGCACACCTACGATGGCAGCGCCTGTTCAATAACGCCGTATTTATTATATTGCCGGTGATTTTATAAAAATGAGAGCGGTAATACAACGTGTTTCTGAAGCAAGCTGTAACGTTGGCGGCCAGATAACCGGCCAAATAGGCCCGGGTTTCCCGGTATTGCTTGGTATTGAAGAAGCCGATACCGAGGATGACCTACAATGGCTTGCGCAGAAAATAACCAATATGCGTGTATTCGGCGATGAGAATGGCTTAATGAATAAAGCATTGGCCGATGTAGATGGTAGTATTTTGTTGATATCGCAATTCACCTTATTCGCCCAAACTAAAAAAGGAAACCGTCCCTCATTTATTAAAGCCGCCCGCCCGGACAAGGCTATCCCATTGTATCAGCAAATGATAGAAACGTTTGATAATCTAACCGGCAAAAAAACAGCTACCGGTATATTTGGTGCCGATATGAAAATAAGCCTGGTTAACGATGGACCGGTAACCATCATTATGGATACGAAGGAAAGAGATAGCCACTAATGGTCACGAATTTTAGCGAATCTCACGAATTGCTTAGTATATTTTAAATGACTGATATTTTATTTAAAGAAGAGTCTTACAAAATTATTGGTGCATGTTTCGAAGTGCATAACTTTTTAGGACATGGCTTTAAAGAAGTAGTTTATAAAGATGCACTGGAGATGGAATTAACAAAACTGAATATTCCGTTTACAAGGGAAAAGCCATTTACCATCTTGTACAAAGAACAAAAATTAAAACATTACTTTATTGCCGATTTTATTGTTTATGACACTATCATCCTGGAAATAAAGATCGGTAACTACATCGGCGACCCTTATATAAAACAAACACTAAACTACCTAAAAGCGTCAGGCCTCAGATTAGGTATGGTTATCAATTTTGGCTTGCCTTCTCTTGAATTCCAACGCGTAATAATTTAATTCGCACACCCATTCGTGTAATTCGACCTAATTCGTGAAATTAGTGCCAATTATTATGACTATAGAACAAGCACAAAAGCTGGTGGACAACTGGATAAAAACAACCGGCATCCGTTATTTTAACGAACTTACCAACACGGCTATATTAATGGAAGAGGTTGGCGAGGTTGCCCGTATCATGGCGCGGCAATATGGCGAGCAATCCTTCAAAAAATCTGATACCGAAGTTAACCTTGCCGATGAAATGGCTGATGTTTTGTTTGTGCTCATATGCCCGGCCAACCAAACGGGCATTAACCTTACCGATGCGCTGCAAAAAAACATGGAGAAGAAAAGCATCCGCGATGCTGACAGGCATAGGAATAATGAGAAGTTGAAATAATTTACCGACTCGTCATCCCGAACTTGTTTCGGGATCCCATCATAAAAGAAGCGCACTACTTAGCGTGTGGGATGCTGAAACAAGTTCAGCATGACTATCTTCTTTAACTACTGCAACTTAACTAATCTCTCCCGATCCAAAACAGGTATAGCAGTAGTCAAATCAACCTTTAGGCAAAACTCAATATCGGCTTCAATGCCCAATGCTTTAAGGCGTTCACTGTGCGATGTTTTTTTGAGATAAGCATCCGGGTCGTCTTTGGCTATTTGGTAAAGATCATTGGCGGCTATGGCGGGGTCATCAACAACAAAACCGCTGCCCTTTAATTGTTCAACCACCGCTCCGGCAAATAGGGTATCCTCCAGGTTAAAATTGTTTTTCCAGCCCGAGCATACCAGCAGCACATTCTCGTTTTGCTGTTTTAACCAGTTGCAAATGGTCGTTAGGTTAATAAACGCGCCTATAACTATCTTCTTTGCGCTGCGCGATAAGTGTAACGCGTGTGTACCATTGGTTGTAGTCAGCACGATGGTTTTACCGGCAACTTTTTCTTTAGTGTAGGAGAATGGCGAATTACCAAAGTCGAACCCATCAACAACCTCTCCGTTACGTTCGGCGGCTAAGAGGTAATCCAGCCCTTTTTCGCGGTAGGCGCTGCACTCTTCAACCTGCGATACCGGGATAATAGCTTCGGCACCGTTTTCAATACCATAACAAATGGATGTTGTGGCCCTGAAAACATCAATCACAACTACAACGTATTCTTCAACGTTATAAAGCGGTATCAGCGCCGGGGTAAGGCAAACTTCTAATTTAGGGCTCACAATGACTATTTATAAAATGGTGGCTTAACTATTTTAGCCTTAATGCTGTTATCACGGATCTTCACATAGATCTCGGTTCCTTCTTTGGCAAACTCGGTTTTTACATAGCCCATACCAATGGCTTTTTGTAGCGATGGCGACTGGGTACCCGAGGTAACTTTACCAATATTGTTGCCTTCGGTATCAACTATCTCATAATCATGGCGTGGTATACCGCGATCTATCATTTCAAAGCCAACCAACTTTTGGCTTACACCAGCCGCTTTTTGCCCGGCCAGAGCTACCGAGTTAGTGAACTCTTTATTAAACTTGGTTACCCAGCCTAAACCGGCTTCTAATGGCGAAGTGGTATCATCAATATCATTACCATAAAGGCAGAAACCCATTTCCAAACGCAGCGTATCGCGTGCGCCCGTGCCTATTGGCTTGATGCCAAATGGCTCACCGGCTTTAAATACGGCGTTCCATATCGCTTCGGCATGTTCGTTATCAAAATATAACTCAAAACCACCCGCGCCGGTATAACCGGTTGCGGATACTACTACGTTATCAATACCGGCGAAGGTGCCTTTTTTAAAGGTATAGTATTCCATGGATGCAAGGTCGATATCAGTCAGACTTTGTAATGCCTCGGCTGCTTTTGGGCCCTGTACGGCTAATAACGAGGTGCGATCTGAGATATCCTTCATTACCACGCCTTCGGTATTGTACTGGCTTATCCAGTTCCAGTCTTTTTCTATGTTCGAGGCGTTTACAACCAGCATATACGTTTGCTCGTCTATCCGGTAAACAAGCAGATCGTCAACAATGCCGCCGGTAGTGTTGGGCAGGCATGAGTACTGTACTTTGCCATCATATAATTTTGAAGCATCGTTACTGGTTACGCGTTGGATCAGGTCAAGCGCTTTATCGCCTTTCAGGATAAACTCGCCCATATGACTTACATCAAACACGCCTACGCCTTTGCGGACGGTTTCGTGTTCGGCATTGATACCGGCGTACTGTACGGGCATGTTATAACCAGCAAAGGGTACCATCTTGGCGCCTGCTTTTACGTGGACTTCGCTTAAGGCTGTGTTCTTCATACAAAATTATATTTGGCACAAAAGTAATAAAAATGCAGGCAGGTTGCGTGCGATTACCAAAAGGATTTTGCACACTCATTGTGGCCTTAGCAGCGCGGGACAATTTGACTTTTTAAGGCTGGCAGATTTGGACCATTGCATGCAACCGAAAAAATAACTTAAAATTTGGTGACAAATACTGCTACCATCTAATTGTTAAAGGTTGTCGTAATTTGTAATTCTCCGGAGATTGGAGGATTAACGCTCAAGATATACTAAACCAAAATTTTTTAACAGATTTGTTTAAGATTATTATCCCACGTTGTTATGATCAGCATACGAAAAGCCATTGACACCGACCTGCCCCAATTAGCGGCCATACGCGGTAGCGATCCCTTGTCGGTTGCCAATTGGATAAATCGGATCGCCGCCTATATAAATGGAACCCACCACCCGCAAAAGGCCTTAGCCGGACGTGTTGTTTTTGTGGCTGTTTTTGACGAACAAGTAGTTGGCTTTATAGCTGGCCATTTAACACGGCGTTTTGAATGCCACGGCGAACTGCAGTGGATAAATGTGATAAACGAACAGCAACATAAAGGTATTGCCGGTATGTTGCTTAAGAAATTAGCATCATGGTTTCTAAGCTATGATGCTAAACAGATCTGTGTTAACTGCGAGCCGGATAATATAGTTGCCTTAACTTTTTACAAAAAGCATGGCGCAGAAACCCTGAATAATCACTGGTTGGTTTGGAAAAATATCGGGATGGTAAATCCGGACTACAGGAAAAATTAAATGTGTTGACAAAATAGTGCTGCCATTTAATAAGGTTGCATTGCCATAATTTGCAGGTGGCGTCGTTCTGCCCCGGATTACAAATCCGGACTAACGGGACTTTACTCCTTACAACAAGCCTTATAAAACTTAATCAAGTTCTTCGTTACCAAATTTATATCATGTTCCTTCTCAGCCAACAGGCGGGCGTTTTTGCCGAGTTGGATACAAAACTCTTCGTCCTTGATGCAGCGTTGCATTGCCTGGTAAAATTCGTCGCGCGTGTTGGCTATCAAAATGTCGTGACCGTTTTTAAAGTTAATGCCTTCGGCACCCAGCGAGGTAGATATGATACATTTCTGCATCGCCATGCCTTCAACTATCTTTACCCGCATACCGCCGCCCGACAGCAGCGGCACGATCATGATGGATTTACTGTTTACAAACTCCAGCGCGTCGTCAACCTCGCCTTGTATAAAAACTTTTCCAAGCGCCTCGTAATCATCAAAACGTTCGGGGATATCGTTACCGGCTACATAGAGCTTTACGGGGAGGTCGCCGCTGGTAATGTCATTAATAAAAGTATCTAAAAACCACTCCATGCCTTCGCGGTTCGGCAGCCAGTCTAACGACCCTAAAAGAACAGGCTCGGGAACTCGGTTTTCTTGATATCTGGCTTATATTTATCCGGGTTTAGGGCTATGGGCAATACTTCTATGGGCACGTTAATACCGTACCCGGTCAGCGTCTCCTTGTCATGGTCTGAAAATACGGTTATAGCATCAAATTTATTCAGCTGTTGCTGCTCGTAATTTTTTATCCGGCGGGCATGCATCCGCAGGTATGATTTTTTAAACGGATCTATTTTTTGCAGGGCCAGCCGCCACCAGATCTGGTTCTCGATATTGTGCGCGCGGTAGATCAGCTTGGCTTTCGAGTGTTTACGCACCGCGGGCAAGTATAACGATACAAACAACCCCTCGAACTGGATAATATCATAATCACTGTTACGCAACTCGCGGATCAGTAAAGTCTCAAATTCCGGGTCGTAATACCGGTCGACATTGAAAGATGTTTTTTGAAGAGGTTGACGGCTACACCCAGCACGGTAACCGTAGTGTCAATATCATAAGCGCGATAGTTAATCTTCCCCATCAGGTCCTCGTCGGGCAGGGTGCTTTCGTAATTATGGCGTTTGGCATTAAGCGCCACCAGCGAAACATCATGACCGGTACTAACCAGGCTTTTAATGGTATTGGCTACCACTATCGCATATCCGCCATTTTGCGGGAAGGGTACACGATGGCTTAGTATAAGGATCTTCAATGGATTCGGTTTTTACCAAAAATACTATTCTAAGGTTACAGTATCAAGGTGTAAAGCACTCCGTTTAATAATATTAAGGTCATTATTGTGACGCTTGTATCGTATTATGTGGGGCCTCTGCGGGGCAGGCCAGAGCTCAAAGGACTAACAAGCTATCAAATAACCGGCTAAGAAATATAAACCTCCCCATCAACCAACCCCTCCAGCTCCACCGGGTTATGGCTTACAATTAAAACGGTAGCACCTATATCCTTAAAAACAACCGTCAACTCAGCTATCAATTCTGTTTTCATATCCGGGTCCAAAGCCGAAAAAGGCTCATCCATTAACAGTAGTTTTGGTTTAATGGCTAACGCCCTTAAAATAGCTAAGCGCTGCTGTTGCCCGCCAGACAGGTGGATGGGTTTATGATCTGTCAGCGTATCCAGCTTTCCTAAAACTAACAGGCGGTTTATCCAGCCGATATCATCCGTAGCGTATTCAAGATGTTGCAAAACCGTCATGTTGGGGAACAGCGCATAATCTGGAAAACAAATCCGGGCATTCGTTTTTGCGGGGCGATGTTGATACTGGCGCCGGTATCCAGCCAGGTAACGCCATCAACAATTATCTTTCCCTTTTCAGGATTTAGCAGCCCGGCAATCACCTTTAAAAACGTGGTTTTACCCGCGCCTGATGGTCCGTAGATCTTGGTAATACTGCCGGCGGCAAACGCATGCTCAATTTTTAATACCCGTTTACCGTGGTAAACTTTCAGGCTCTTCTCTATCGCAATATCTATCATTCTAACGGAGATTTAGCCTGGTACTTATTGAATATGAAAACGCTTATCACCATAACAAAAGTAATAGCAAACAGGATGAGCGAATAGTTATTGGCCGCGGCGTAGTCCATCTGCTCTACCGAATCATAAACAGCGATAGATGCCACGCGGGTTACATTTGGGATATTGCCGCCTATCATCAGCACCACGCCAAACTCGCCCAGCGTGTGGGCAAAGGTTAGTACTATGGCGGTTAACAACGATGGCTTGATGTTGGGCAGTAAAACGCTTTTAAAGGTTTGCCACGGGCTTTTACCCGTGGTGTATGAGGCTTGTGCCAGCGAAGCCGGTAATTGCTGCAGCGCCGATTTAATTGGCCCTATCATAAAGGGCATGCTGTAGATAAAAGACGCCAATACTAACCCCTTAAAAGAAAAAACAAATTGCACGTCAAAACTATCCTGCAGCCATTTGCCCAAACCGTGCTGCGGACTAAAAGCCAGCAACAAATAAAACCCCAGTACCGATGGCGGCAGCACCAGCGGCATAGTAATAATAGCCTCTATTAAAGTTTTGAAAAGCGACCGACCCTTTGAAAGCCACCAGGCTATGGGTACACCAATCAACAACAACAATAAAGTTGTAATTGCTGCCAGCTTTAACGTAAGCCATATTGGTGATAAGTCCATTTATGATTAATTACTGCGTACGGTACCCGTATTGCTCAAAGATCTTTTTAGCGTCGGCGCTTAACAGGTAGCTGTAAAACTTTTCGGCATCGGGGTTGGCTGCGCCATGTTTTAAAATTACCACGCCCTGTTGTATAGGGGCATAACTTTTAGGGTCGATGAGTTTCCAGTACAGCCTGGTTTTATTGGCGGGGTCCTTTACCAATGCCTGTGTGGTGAAGCCTACACTAACCACACCGGTAGTTATATAGGTATTTACCCGGGATATGCTTTCGCCATAAACCATTTTGCTTTTTACGTTGTCCAGTATGCCTTTTTTGGTTAACAGGGCCGCGGCCGCCTTACCATAAGGCGCTACAGCGGGGTTTGCTATCGCGATTTTTTTATAAGCGGGGTTAGCAGGATCCTTTCCCAACGCACAAAACCAAGGTCCCTGTTGCTGCAGATAATAAGGTTGCCCAGTGCGTAAACTGCAGGCGCTTTAGTAGCAAGTCCATCTTTATATAAAGCCTCCGGAAAGTCCATATCAGCCGATAAAAAAACGTCAAACGGCGCACCGTTTTTAATTTGTGCTACCAGCTTACCCGATGAACCAACAATAGGTTCGATATCGCACCCCGTTTTTTGCTTAAAATCTTTTTGTAATACGGTTATCACAGCTTGCAGGTTGGCAGCGGCGGCTACCTTTATTTGCTGTGCCAATAAAGATGTAGAAGTTAAAAGTCCAATAGCCAGTAATAAAGCAACGCGTTTAATTGTACCGGCAAGATGTTTTTTAATATTCATCGCTATAAACTTAAAGTGTAAATATAGAACGAATTATTAAACCTTAGATTGTTTACTGTAGGATTGAAGTGTTTTAAGCAAATGTGTGTTTAAACAATTTAATTTTGTTAAAAAAACTTATTATCAGATAGTTAACACGAAAATTTGTTTCATTTTGTTTCATTTGTTTTTTGCAATCGCTGATAATCAATGCGTATGGTTGAAATCCTGTTTCACCTGTTTCATTTGTTTCACACATGCGTGAAACAAACGAGGCTATGCCGCCGGCGGTATAGGGGTCTTTTTCAAAGCGTTAGCTACCGCCATAACATTAGCCGCAACCAGTTTACCGGTCTCTATCGACCAATCCTTCCTAAAATCGGACTTCAAATAAGCCTTACCGGGGCCGGGGCCATTGTTCCAGTAAGTATAGCTTTGCGGGGCGATGGTAAAACCCACATCCATCAAACCATGCGCTATTTCGGCGACAACGTGGCGCGCCCCATCTTCCTCACCTGTCACTACAAAGCCCGCTACCTTGTTATAAGTTACCGGCCGGCCCTCTTTGTCCCGCGCCGAATATAGGCCGTTAATGCGTTCCATAACGCGCATAGCCATGCTTGATAGCGTACCCATCCGGGTAGGCGTTGCCATAATTAATATATCGCTTGCTAAAAGATCTTCCAATATCGCCGGCCAGCCATCTCCAACACCCATGTCTGATTTACTGCCTGTAATAACGTTATGATCGGCAACCCTTATCATTTTAACATCGGCTCCCAGCCTTTCCAGCTCCTTTATTACCTCAAGGGCCAATGCTTCGGTGTTTGATGCCTGCGGCGATGGCTTTAGTGTGCAGTTTAATACCAGTACTTTCATACAAGGGTAACCTATAACCCGCCATAAAGTTTATTAACAAAAAAGGGCGAGTGCCTAAACATTCGCCCTTAATATTCAACATAGGGTTATAACTTAATCGTTGGGCGCATCATTTGGCGTACCTACAATTTTAAATACTTTGTCGCCGTTGGTATCAACAGCATCCTGGAAGTAATAGCCTTCCTGCGATACATAATATTTCTGTCCGTTAAGCTTTATTATTTTGCAGTCTTCGGGAAGGTAATCAACCAAATCCCCAACTTGTGGCAGGTCGTCTGCCGGGCTGCCGCTATCAACAGTATTCAGCTCGCCGTCTTTGCCGGCTATCTGGTAAGCTAATGTGCCATCGTCCTTAGTTATCGGCTGATAGTAAACACCATTAAGCTCATAATACTGCATACCGTTTATAGATATAGCCTGTGCTTTTGCCGGTAGCTTATCAATCGCCGCTCCTATTGGTGGCTCAACAACGGTGTATTCTTCATTTTCCATTTGCCTGTAATACAGGCCGTCATTATAAAAATACTGGTCGGCGCCAAAATAGAAGGGATAATACCCATAAGGTAACACGCGTAAGCTAAAACCCAATTGCGGGGTGTAATAAGTGCTATAATAGCCACGGTTGCGGTAATAAAAGCCGCGGGGCCTTGCTGTTATATAGTTGTGGCCAAATTGTAAGCCGGGATAGCTGCGATAGCTGTTACCACGGCGGTAATTAAAACCGCTGCTCCCGGCCGGTTGTATGTACCGCCTCTTGGGTTGTATGAATTTGAATTCCCTCTTTGGGTTATTCCCGGATAGCGGCGCCCATTATTATTATTATTGGGGTTGGCTGGGGTAAAAACAGGTTGTGGCCTGTGCTCGCTGCCGCGAGGATCATAATTTTGAGTTGAACCGGTGGCGTTATTGGTACGCGCACGATCAAATGAACCCGATTGCGACGGTTGTGTGCTTTGCGTTTGCTGGCTGCCACGCTGAAACTGCGGCTGCGCTTGCTGTTGCGGTGCCGGGCGTTGTTGCTGTGGCGCAGGTGCCGACTGCTGTTGTGGCGGCGGGCTGCTGCGTTGTACTTGTGGCTGTGGTGCAGCTGGCGGTGGCGTAGATCCACCACCGCTCCGGCTGCCATTGTCGCTGTGTTCGCCACCCCGTTGTGCACTGGCCGAAAATGCCATACCTAAGCATAATATGGTGCTTAAAGCAAAGCCGGTTAAGTTTTTATATGTCTTTTCCATTTTATTGATATTGAATATTGTTATAAGGCAGATAGTTAGTTTTTTAGACGGATAATCGCGTGAAAAGTTTAATACCGACAAAAATAACGTTAATAGCCCGGATCAAGTATAATAAGCAGATGAATTTAAAACATGAAAGGTTACAGGCCTTCAGCAATAAACAATAACGGCTCGTCAAACTCCGGGGTAAAAAAACCATCGGCTATGGTTTTATATTGGCCTTCGCCCGTCTCTGCCAACCCATCTGTTTTTAAAGAGTTTGTATCCGACAGGATCGTGATCAATTCGCCAGCTGGTTTCCACTTACCAAACCCCGGGCTTACAGCATAGATCTTTTGCTGATCATAAAATATCACCAGGTTTATTTTACCGGCATAAGGCAGGTAATCATCCGCTTCAAACTCATCGGTTACTACATTAACAGATGGGTAGCCATGGCCGGTTAAATAATTAAGCGCCGCAACTATTACCGTATCTTTACCAACAGGCAGCCATTTGATGTCGGATTGCAGGTTATCTATAGCGTCATCGGTTAGTATCCAATCTATTTTAATGCCATAGGCGTTTAGTTTTTCGGCGATGTCCGGTGTGACTATCAATGTCGGGCTCCATTCAAGCAGCTGGCCCAATTGCTCGTCATCAAAATTATCAAGCCCAAGCACCAGTAGCGCCGGCTCCTGTTTTTCGCGAACAATGTGGTGTGATGACATAAGTTTAATGATTGGAGAATAGTGATTAGTTATAATAGCTTAATAGATCTTTTTATAAAACGCTTTGACAGCCGCAGCCGGGTCCGCCGATAAATTTACCGCTGCCGATACCGCTATGCCATAAACTCCGGTTTGCAACAATGCGTCTACATCTGGTAATTGGATGCCTCCTACTGCAATAACCGGTATTTCTACTATCATTCGTTGCAACTGTTTATATCCTTCAAACCCCATAAGCGGGCTGTTGTTCGGTTTGGTGTCGGTATGCGCAAATGGCCCGTAGCCACAATAATCAACCATGCCGGTTGCCTGCGTGGCCAGCAAGCGTTTAACATTTGTTGCCGATGCGCCCAATGTTTTATCTTCGCCTATCTGCGCACGGATAGCGCCAAAATCAGCATCAAAATCTTCTATGTGTACGCCCTGTACATCAATCCTATCTAATAAATGATAATGGTTAGTGATGATAAGCGTTGCGCCCCAATCATCGCAAATTTGGGCAATCTGGTTTATTTCGTCAACCAGTTCAACATCGGTTTTGGTAAGGCAACGGTACTGCAGCCAGTTTGCCCCTGCCTCGCAGGCTATTTGCGCCTGTTCAATATGGGTGCGGTTGGGCAGGTCCCGGTTAAGTAATGGAATTTTGAAATATACTTTTTCATGAAGGGTGGTAGAATTTGCAACTAAATTAAGCAATGCAAACGCACTATAACCTTAAATCTTTCAATTGTGATTCTTCCAGTACAATCCTCACGCTTTCCCTGCCTTTGTACTCCCATTTTATCAATCGGATACAATTATCCGCGATCTCGATCCCGGTAATATCCCCATCATCAAAACAACAGCAGCCGCTGTTAAAATAGGTGTCTAAATATCCGTTAAAAGCGGGCGGGCGAAAGTTTTGTAAATGCAGCTTATCAATTCGGGCCTGTATTGCCGCTTGTTTTTCGCCGGTGGCGGATGCCAAACTTTCGTACAGGATCTCTAACTCTGTTAACGACCGGAATACCGGTTGATGCGTATGCCCGGTAATTAAAATAGTATCTTTTCTTTTTGAGCTCCACTCATACATCAGGCGGTTATTTAACGTTATTTTTGTCGGTATTAAACTTTTCACGCGATTATCCGTCTAAAAATTGCTAACTATCTGCCTTATAACAATATTCAATATCAATAAAATGGAAAAGACATATAAAAACTTAACCGGCTTTGCTTTAAGCACCATATTATGCTTAGGTATGGCATTTTCGGCCAGTGCACAACGGGTGGCGAACACAGCGACAATGGCCTGCAATCCGGCGGTGGTGGATCTACGCCACCGCCAGCTGCACCACAGCCACAAGTACAACGGCCAGCAGCCCGCCGCCACAAACGGCAGTCGGCACCTGCGCCACAGCAACAACGCCCGGCACCGCAACAGCAAGCGCAGCCGCAGTTTCAGCGTGGCAGCCAGCAAACGCAAAGCACACAACCGTCGCAATCGGGTTCATTTGATCGTGCGCGTACCAATAACGCCACCGGTTCAACTCAAAATTATGATCCTCGCGGCAGCGAGCACAGGCCACAACCTGTTTTTACCCCAGCCAACCCCAATAATAATAATAATGGGCGCCGCTATCCGGGAATAACCCAAAGGGGGAATTCAAATTCATATACAACCCAGAGGCGGTACATACAACCGGCCAGAGCAGCGGTTTAATTACCGCCGTGGTAACAGCTATCGCAGCTATCCCTGGCTTACAATTTGGCCACAACTATATAACAGCAAGGCCCCGCGGCTTTTATTACCGCAACCGTGGCTATTATAGCACTTATTACACCCGCAATTGGGTTTTAGCTTACGCGTGTTACCTTATGGGTATTATCCCATATTTTGGCGCCGACCAGTATTTTTATAATGACGGCCTGTATTACAGGCAAATGGAAAATGAAGAATACACCGTTGTTGAGCCACCAATAGGAGCGGCGATTGATAAGCTACCGGCAAAAGCACAGGCTATATCTATAAACGGTATGCAGTATTATGAGCTTAATGGTGTTTACTATCAGCCGATAACTAAGGACGATGGCACATTAGCTTACCAGATAGCCGGCAAAGACGGCGAGCTGAATACTGTTGATAGCGGCAGCCCGGCAGACGACCTGCCACAAGTTGGGGATTTGGTTGATTACCTTCCCGAAGACTGCAAAATAATAAAAAGCTTAACGGACAGAAATATTATGTATCGCAGGAAGGCTATTACTTCCAGGATGCTGTTGATACCAACGGCGACAAAGTATTTAAAATTGTAGGTACGCCAAATGATGCGCCCAACGATTAAGTTATAACCCTATGTTGAATATTAAGGGCGAATGTTTAGGCACTCGCCCTTTTTGTTAATAAACTTTATGGCGGGTTATAGGTTACCCTTGTATGAAAGTACTGGTATTAAACTGCACACTAAAGCCATCGCCGCAGGCATCAAACACCGAAGCATTGGCCCTTGAGGTAATAAAGGGCTGGAAAGGCTGGGAGCCGATGTTAAAATGATAAGGGTTGCCGATCATAACGTTATTACAGGCAGTAAATCAGACATGGGTGT
>NZ_JABFCR010000067.1:0-18421 GCF_013087555.1 Mucilaginibacter humi | reverse complement strand
AACTATTGATTAATGATAAGAAGATATTTGCTATTAACTTTTTTAATAGCCGCAACCTTATGGGGTTGTAAAAAGGCAGTACCGGCAATGGTGCCGAAACCCCGGGTACTACAAATGATGAAGCTGGATTAACGTCAGTTAAAATAGAAGCTAAAAATAATGCGGGTAAAATAACAACAGATGTTACCTGTACAATCGCCGGCGACTCGATCACTGCTATCATTCCCGATAGGTTAACTATAAGGAAACTGGCCCTGACATTTACGCCGAAAACTGCCGGAACGGTAGTTAAAGTTGGCGACACAACGCAGGTAAGCGGCGCCACAGTTACTGATTTTTCTAAAAAAGTTACCTATTCTTTGACATCGCCAAAAGGCATTACAAAAACGTATAAGGTAATTTTACGCGAGTTTACCGGCCTGCCTATTTTGTACCTTACCACCAGCACTGGTGCCGACGTAACATCAAAAGATGTTTATATAAAAGGTAACATTGTTGTTGATGCTAATAACGGTTATCAGCAGGATGTAACCAATATCCCCTTACAAGTAAAAGGCCGGGGTAATTCTACCCGGACGCTGTTTCCTAAAAAGCCCTATAAGTTAAAGTTTAACAGCAAAGCCGCCATGTTGGGTATGCCCGCTGCTAAAAACTGGGCATTGTTAGCTAATTATAACGATAAAACTTTAATGCGTAACAAAATAGCCCTTGATCTGGGCAAACGCGTAGGTGCCGATTTTACTCCCGACAGCCGTTTTGTTGAAGTAGTTTTAAATGGAGAGTATTGGGGTAATTATTTACTGACGAGTGTAGTTGAAGTAAATGATAACAGGGTTAAAATAACCGAGTTGAAAACTACTGATACCTCACCAACGGCAATTACAGGCGGCTATGTTGTTGAATTAGATTATAAGCTGGATGCAACTTATAACTGGCGGTCTACAACCAAAAATTTACCTTTCACTATTAAAGAACCTGAAGAGCTTACGACTGATCAGTTTGCTTATATTAAAAACTATATGCAGACTACAGAAGACGCGCTATACGCATCAAACTGGACCGACCCGGTAAATGGTTACGCAAAATATATTGATGCCGACTCATTTATGCGTTGGTATGTGGTTAACGAAACAATGAAGAACCGGGATTCATGGGATTTTAGCAGCATATTTTATTATAAAGACCGTGGCGGCAAGTTAGGCATGGGCCCGATCTGGGATTTTGATATTAGTTCTGGTAATTGCTATTTAGATATATCAAAAAATCCGGCAAACTGGTACACCCGTAATGGTGCCTGGTTAATCCGCCTGGCACAGGATCCGGCGTGGAACCTAAGATGGCGAAACAAATGGAAAGCTTTAAGGACTAAAGAAGTGCAGCAAATTTTTACGGATATTGACAACAACGCCGCTTATCTTAAATTATCGGCAGAGGCCAACTTCAAGAAGTGGCCAATATTAGATAAATACGTATACCCTAACGCGGTTTATTTAGGCACGTATGATAAAGAGGTTGCCTATTTTAAGGATTACCTGACGCAGCGCATAGCCTGGATGGATGCCAACATAGGCAGCTATTAAATAGAAAGAGGGCCTATTTATCGCCCTCTTTTTTTGCCCTTTAACAACGCGTAAATTGCCATGGCATGGCCGTGACCCAAATCAAAATCTGTTTTAAGCCAGTTAACAATATCGCCTGCTTTGGTGGTGGCTTTTAATTGCCCGCCCCGGGTAAAGCCTTTTTCTTCGGCCAATTTTTTAAAATCACCCGGCGTTTGCCTGTTTTTGCCTGTATATTATCTAAGTATCCCCGAATGACATAATGTTATGAGATGTTTGTAACAAACATCGGTAACTGAGCGCGTATGTGCAAGCAATAAAGATTTAAATAAATATAGTATTATGTATTGCATAGTACCATATAAAGCATTATGTTTGTTGTGAATTAATAAATAGCAAACATATAACATGGAAAATTTAAAAATAACAGTAGCAGCCATTGGCTTACTAGCGCTGGCATTTGGCTGCCACATGGGCCAAAGGCACACAGTAATAGCGGAAAATAATGGTCACGAAAATACAAGGATCGAATACGGTGGCCGAACTTATTTTAATTACGATAGTACCGCTATCGCCAAAATAACGCCTTACGGCTTTGTTAAATACAAAAAGATAATCAAAGTATCGTAGCCGAAAGCGATAATAGCGGCAAGATAACCTACCGTATTAATGGCGGCGAAATACAAACTAAGTTAAATGCTGAGGATAAAGTGTTTTTGGCGAAAGCGGTTAAAGACATGATTAAACACGGCCATTATAAAGACTAATAAATTACGACATAAAAAAGCACCCCGACAGGTCGGGGTGCTTTACGATTAAGTTATGGAGTGATTTTTTAAATTATTTTCACATTTACCGCGGTAAGGCCTTTTTTGCCTTCTTCAATATCAAACGATACTTGGTCGTTTTCACGAATTTCATCTATCAAACCGCTTGAGTGTACAAACACGTCGCTTCTGTCGTTAGTTTGTGAGATAAATCCAAAACCTTTTTCGATATTAAAAAACTTTACCGTTCCTTCTTTTTGCATTATATATTTTATTAAGGGCGTAAGGTAGTCATATATAGTGGCATACCGGCTTGATCTGGCTATATTAAATTTCATTTACAGGTATTTATAATTATTTGTAGGCTGATATTCAATAAACTATACCTACCTTTAAACAATTACCGTACTAATACGTTTATTTATTGTCCGGTACTGGTACGGCGATATTAAACATCCGCACTGCATTACACCAGTATAATAGCACTAACTACTATCCTTAAAATTCCTGCTCTTGTAATAGGGTGTCTTTTTTGGCGTCACCACTAAAAATATCGTTATGAGCAAAGACAGAAAAACAGTTAAAGAAAAAAGAAGAGCCCAGCGCCAATGTCAACAAAAAGTTATCCAGCTATCAGTCTGATAAGGGATCAATGTCACAGTCGGATTCGTCGATAGGTAAAAAATCAAAATAATTATGAAAGAGCAATCAATAGAAAGCGAGACCCGTATGTATTTGTACGATCTCAATAATACTGCCAAAGAATTTGGTTTTAAAGGCGAAGACAGATGGGAACTTACGATGGTAACCGATACAGAAAGAAAAAAGATCCAAAAGGATTTTTACCCAACTATAGCCGCTAAAATTATTCCTGAATTTTTATTGCAGGTATTTAATTTAACCAAAGAGCGGCTTAACCAATCATTCAGTAAAACTAACGATGAGGCAGCTAACCGCAATGTAGCAGTAAGCGAACTAAATTATATTGTAGCGTTTAATCCAAAACGCCCGCGCGCTTAGTTTTTACGCATTTAAATCCCATCTTTTGGATGGTATAGTAATATGCCTTGCACTATTGTGTGTTAAGGTATATTCTGTTTTAGCGCACCGGTTATTAAATAAAGTTAATAACAGCGCTACTACTATATTTCTTAAATATTAACTTTACCCTAACCCCGGGGTTATAGACCGAAATAAGTTTTTTCATGAAGACAATATCACAGTTAGCAATAGCTTTAACCATGCTATGCTTTGCATTTTTGGCAAACGCAAAACCTCGTTATGATAAAGAAGTAATCATCCAGACGATTCGCTATTGGTTGCTTTTGATGCCGGTACCGGCGCATTGGTACGCATGGAACGGAAATCAACCCATTGGTTGATAGAACGCCGGCCAGAGTTGGGCACGTCCTTCAGGATGTTGGTGCCGTTACCAAAACAAAGAAGCAATTATATAATGGGCCAGGGCCAGCCTGCCCGGGTCGAAAAGATCTCAGAGTATGAAGTAAGAATCCACTGGGATAAACTAACCAGCGACCATGGCGGCGTTTTATCCATGAAGTTTACGGGTACTGTCACTCTAAATAAAGGAGAGCTTACCTTTACCGGATCGCTTGAGAATAACTCGGCATTAACTGTAGAGACTATTGACTACCCCTATCTCGGCGACTTTACCCGCCCATCGGCAAACGCGCCCATGCAGGCTAAAACCATGTGGTATGGCAACTTAGAGTCGGCAGAGTTATACCCTAACTTCGGGAACGATAAAGGCTATTGGGGCACGTTTACGGCCATGAAAACATTCGACTCGCATCGCAGCCTTTTTGCCTGATCCAGGCGCCGGGGCAGGGTATGTATGTGGAGATGAAGGATCCTTACCAACAATATTTATTGCAGTTTACCTTCAATCAAAACCCGGGTGTAGAGCAATCTGTAAACGCAGCGGTACCTAATGTTGATATGATTGACGGGCACCCCGTAAACTTAGAATTCAGGACTTGCCATTTTATATTTGCGCATCCGCATACCACCTTTAACCTGGTGCCGGTTGTGATGAAATGTTATAGCGGCGATTGGCATAACGGCGTGGATATTTACAAGCAATGGCGCAATACCGGGTTCAAGCAACCACATGTGCCTGCCTGGATAAACGATGTACACTCGTGGTTCCAATTGCAAATAAGCTCGCCCGAGCAGGACTACCGGGTTAAGTACAAGGACCTTGTACAGTATGGCAAAGAGTGCGCAGATAACGGCATTACCGCTATACAATTGGTTGGCTGGAACGAAGATGGCCAGGATGGCGGCGACCCAAGCCAAAATACCGACCCGGGATTGGGCACAAAGCAGGAATTGAAAAACTCCATCTCGCAGATACAAGCAATGGGCGTTAAAATGATCATGTTTGGTAAATTAAACTGGGCCGATAAAAGCAAGGATTGGTATAAAAAGAATTATATAAATACGACGCCACCGACCCATATGGCGTGCCCTATGAGCATGGCGGATACAGCTATTACACACCAACACAATTGGCCGGTATAAACACCCGCCGTAGGGGAGTTATGGATTTTGCCAGCCCTGCCTACCGTAATTTAATTACCAAAGAATTTCAGAAACTGCTGGACCCGGGCGGCTCGGGCTGGTTATTTGACGAGAACTGCCACCACGGTCCGGTTAAGTATAGCTTCGCGACAGATCATGGATACACCGCGCCGGGTTATATTTACGGGGGCGACATGCCTTTGGCTTCACAATTGCGTGCTGCGGCTGATAAGATAAGTCCTGATTTTCTTTTCGCAGGCGAGGGGCATATGGATTGGCTGATGCAATATTATTCAACTTCTTATTTCAGAATAAATGGCGGCTCAACTCCCGTATGCCGGTACCTCGACCCGCAAGCTCCGCTTATTGTAGCCGTAAATGGGTTTGATGATCGCGAAATGCTGAACCTGATCATGATGGAACGCTACATTATTAGCTATGAGCCGTTCAACTTCAAAGGCCATATCACCGATTTTAAAATGACGCTTGATTACGGTAAAAAAATAGATGCATTACGCAAACGCTATCGCGCTTATATATGGGATGCCGAGTTTCATGACACCTTAGGCGCAACCGTTACAGCCAGCGGACCCGTAAAATATTCGGTATTTACAACTACCACCGGTAAACGGGCGGTCATAATAGTTAACCCTATGCGTGCTGCAATCAGCAGTAAAGTAAGCATTCCAAACCAGGGGAAAATTAATGGTAGCATCGCCGGAGGAACAGGACGCGGTTGCAACAGACGGAACAGTGCAAATTCCACCACGCTCTGCAGTTGTTGTTATGGAGCAGTAGTTATTTAATATGCTTTTTTACTATTGCGGTAAGCTCTGTCAAATCAAAAGGTTTGCGTAAAAACGCGTCGGCTAAACCGTTTTTGGCAATTTCTTTAATATTACTTACTGCCGATATAATAATTACCGGGATATGGCTGGTAGCAGGGTTGCTCTTCAATTCGCGGCTTAACTGCTCGCCATTGGCATCGCTTTTCCATTCGGTAAGCCAGTTGTCCAGCAGTATCATATCCGGGGCTATTTCAGTTACAGATTTCAGAATTTTAGAATTTTCTGAAGAGATAACCTCATAATTTTCCTCTTCTAATACATAAACAATAGATTCTCTAATGTCTTTGTCATCCTCAATTACTAATATCTTTTTCGCCATTTCAGTATAGGTAATAACACCTATAACAACCAACCATAGGCCTTTTGTTTTACCGCAAGCCAAAAACTGGCAGAATTATGACGAAAAAGACAGTAAGCTAATATGTAAATGGCCTTAAAATGATTTGCTGTTATAGCAAATGCGGCAGCGTGGCTCATAACTATCCTTTTCGCCAAGCAATACTTTTTCTTTACTGGGCACCAAACGGTAGGAGTATAGTGCGGGGTTACCGCAGCGAAGGCATACGGCATGTACTTTTGTTACTGATTCGGCAATTGCCATCAGCGTAGGCATGGGGCCAAAGGGCCGGCCTTTAAAATCCATATCCAGGCCGGCTATAATTACGCGGATGCCTTTGTTGGCTAAAGTTGTGCAGACATCGGGGAGCTTATTGTCAAAAAACTGTGCCTCGTCAATACCGACGACCTGTGCATGGCCAGCTAATAATAGGATCTCTGACGATTTACTTACCGGGGTTGAGGCCTGTGCGGTGGCGTTATGCGATACTACATCGGTTTCATCATAACGTACATCCAGCTTAGGTTTAAAAACTATAACACTTAGTTTTGCATAACGGGCCCGGTTTATCCGGCGGATCAATTCTTCGGTCTTACCCGAAAACATGGATCCGCAGATAACCTCTATCCCGCCACCGCTTTCGTTTTTTCGCTTAAAAATCTCTTCGGTGAGCTGCATTGGTAAACTTTTTGTAGAGGCCTAATATCAGAATTTAATGCTTAATTTTGGTAAGCATTTTTCTAAAGTATTGCAATGAACCAACTGGATGTATTTAATAGGATTGGCGGGATTATAAATGAGCTTAATGAGCAGTATAAATACCGGAATCAAACCCACAAAAGTTAAACGACCTTGAGCTGGAATTATTTGTAGCCAACGCCCACTTTTAGCGGACCATGCCGAAATATTAAGCAAACTGCAATCGCGCGTTATAACCGAAAAACCACAGGAGATTGCCCAGAAAGTAGACACAAAAGCCGAAAGCATAGTTGAAGAAATAATAAAAGTTGCACCTGTTACAAGAGTAACCACAACACCCGAACCCGTTAAAGCAATAGAGCCTCCAGCTAAGCCAGTGGAGCCACCTGTTAAACCAGCCGAACCCGTGAAAAGCTTGATTGAAAAGTTTTTTGAACCGGTAGTGCAACAACCGAAGCGCGATTTAAAACGCGGCATTGAATTGGCAGATACAGCTAAAAAAGATGAGCCCGTACCGCATATAGACCTGGCAACCGAAGCCCCAAAAGATAGCTACACGTTTATAATGGACGAACCCGAAGTTATAAGGCACGAATTAGTTGTTGATGAGGATGATGATATCGGCGAAGATATTGAAGAAACGTCAGTAGAAGAAGAGGATGAAGCTGATGAAATAATAGCTGCTGATGAACCTGCCCCACAGGTTAAAGAGGTTGCACCAGCTGAAAAAAGGATGAGCCCGCCAGGGGATAAAGATGATGTAATGACTATCAATCAAAAAATATCAGCGCAAATGGGCAGCGCTAATAATATCACCGAACAGGCCGGAGTACAACCGGTAACCAACCTGAAAGCAGCCATCACTCTTAATGATAAACTTTTATATATTAAGGACCTGTTTAACGGCTACAGCCTTGCTTACAGCGAAGCTATTGAGATACTGAACCGCTTTAACACATTTGAAGAAGCTAACAGGTTCCTTAACAAAAACTACATCGCCAAAAATAACTGGGAAGCCAAGCCGGAAACTATGGATAAGTTTTTCGCGCTTTTAAAGAGAAGGTATAGTTAATAATAGTGATTAGAGGTTGGTGATTGGAGTTAGGTGATAGAGATAGTTTTTACTACGACAGACCTAATCTCTAATTAACAAATCACTAATCTCTAACCTACGCGTAAATCATCCCCATCCTGTTCGAATCCAGCTTTATCAGTATAAACAGCATAATAGTAAAGCTGAGCAACGATGAGCCCCCATAACTTATTAAGGGCAGGGGGATACCTATGGATGGTACAATACCTATGGTCATCCCGATATTAATAACTACGTGGAAGAAAATTATGGACCCTACTCCATAGGCATAGATCCGCGAGAAAGGCGATCGCTGTCGCTCGGCGATGTAAATTATCCGTAATACCAGCAACAGGTATAATCCCAGCACTACAACAGATCCGGCGAAGCCGAACTCCTCGCCAACAGTGCAGAAGATATAGTCGGTGCTTTGCTCGGGTACAAACGAGTACTTGGTTTGGGTACCTTTCATATATCCTTTGCCCCAAAGCTTACCAGAGCCAATAGCAATTTTTGATTGGTTAACATTATAACCCTTGCCGCGCGGGTCGCTGGTTAAGCCAAGTACAATATCAATACGTACTTTTTGATGCGGTTTTAATACTTTATTATACAGAAATTGCACGCTAAAAACAAAGGTTATTAATATGCCCGCGCCAATAAGCATGGTTAGCATCAGCTTTCTGTTTCGCTTAAATAAAAATATAACTATTGCAGTAACCGCCACTATCCCGCCAATAACCAGGGGCAAGTTATTTAGCTTAAGGGTTAATACAAACAGGGCAATAAACAGGCCTTCCAATATCAAGAAGTAAGGCGATAGGCCCTCGCGGTATAAAACAAATAATAACGAGCTAAATACTAAAGTTGACCCGGCATCTGGTTGCAGCAAGATCAGGATCATCGGGAAAAGATGATGCCCGCGGCTATAGCAAATGATTTTGGTTCGCTTACCTTTATATTAGCTCCGCTTAAATAACGGGCCAGCAACAGGCAGGTGGCAAACTTGGCAAACTCTGAGGGTTGCAGCCTAAAGCCGCCCGGTAAAGAGATCCGTGCCACGGTTACCGCCTACATTTCGGCCAATTACCAACACCAGTATCAATAATAATGTGGTTATGGTGTATATAGCCGGTGCAAGTGCAGAGAGTACCCTGCTTTCTAATAATAAAATAAATATACCCAGTACAACCGCAACAATAACAAATATAAACTGCTTGCCGTAGTTTGTATCCGTGTCGACTATGGAGTGGTTTTTAGGGTCATATACCGCCGAGTGGATGCTTAGTATGCCAATTGTACAAAGCGCCGGTAAATAAATACCATTAGCCAGTCTACATTAAAAAAGAAGCTGCGTTGCTGGTTACTCATCATCTTTAGGTTTAATGGCTGCCGGTATTTAACCGGTAACTGGTTTTTATTGTTTGCCGATTTAACCGGTGCTTTTTTACGCATCGAATCGGCTTTTAGTTTTTTAATACTATCCGCTTTCGCTTTTTGGGCCGGGGTTGTTTTAACAACAATTTCAGGCAGCAGGTTAGCATTCATATAATAATTCGGCTCAATGCCAGATGGGCGGCTGGTAATACTATCGCGCAAATACTTTTCAACTATAAAACTGGCTATAGGCGCGGCCCGGGTAGCACCCTGTCCGGAATTTTCGACCACTACCGCTATTGCTATTTTAGGATTTTCTCTTGGCGCGAAGGCTACAAATACCGAGTTATCTTTTCCATGGCTGGTTTGCGCTGTGCCGGTTTTACCGCACATTATTATACCAGTATTTTTTGAGCCGGCGGCTGTACCCACATCAACTACTTGCTGCATGCCGTCAATAGCAGGCTCAAAGTATTGGGCATCTACCCCCACATAATTTTTAACAGTATATTCACTTTTTATGATTTGCTTATCGCCGATAGATTTGATAAGGTGCGGCTTATAATAAAAGCCACGGTTAGCAATGGTAGCTTCAATGTTAGCCAGTTGTAATGGGGTGGCTTGTAACTCGCCCCGGCCAATTCCTAAGGAGATAACAGTACTTGACCGCCAGCCACCTTTGCGATATAATTTATCATAAAACGATGCTTTAGGCAAATAGCCGGGTCCTTCAGCCGGCATATCCAGATCAAGCCGTGACCCTAAGCCAAACTTGGCCACGTTGTTTCGCCAAATGGTAAAGCTGGTGTCGGTTTGTTTTGGGCCTTTACGATTGATCAGTTTCTCAAAAACCATATCAAAATAGCCATTGCAAGAATGAGCAACTGCCTCCCTTAGCGTAACCAATCCATGCCTTTCGCCATGAAAACACGGGATCCTACGGTTACCTGCCTGGTAATAACCCGGGCAGTTGTAGGTGGTTTGCGGAGTAATAACGCCTTCCTGCATGGCAATCAATGCACTAAGCGGTTTAAATGATGATCCCGGGGGTAGTTTGCCCGGATGGGTCTTATTAAAAAAGGCTTATAAGGATTATCATGCAACCGATTATAGTTAGCCCCGCGTTCGTGGCCTACAAGTGCGTTAGGATCGTACCCGGGGCTGCTTACAAAGGCCGGATCTCGCCGGTTGATGGCTCGATAGCTACAATACTGCCTACTTTGTTTTTCATTAATTTTTCGCCCAGCTTTTGAAGCCTTAGGTCTAATGATGATGTTAAGCGCTCGCCGGGTACAGCCAGGGGTATCGTAGGCGCCGTTAGCATACGATCCTTTTTGTATCCCTCTTGAATCTACCATCATATTTTGTACGCCGCGCTGCCCACGTAACACCTCTTCATAAGACTTTTCGACCCCTGATATACCGATATAGTCCCCCAAATGATAGTAACCGCCAGACTTTGCAATTTTATCAGGTGATGCTTCGCCAATGTACCCTAAAAACTGTGCAGCAACCGAATCAGGGTAGGTGCGGATAGGGTGGGGTTGTACAGAAAACCCCCGGAACTCTGATAACCGTTCCTGTAATGATGCTGTTAATTGCGGCGATAGCTGCTTCTCAAATGGCGAAGATAAGTTTGGCGAATATTTAATGGCTTTTGCAAAGCGCTTGTCAAACTCTGGTTTATCTATGCCGATAAGTTTGCAAAATTCCAGCGTATCAAAAGGTTTAACTTCTTTAGGTATAACAGTGATATCATATACCAGGTCATTACTAACCAGTACCTTGCCGTTTCGGTCTAATATGGGCCCGCGGGCCGGGTATTGAATAATTGGGCGGATTACGTTTTTATTAGCATACAGGGCATATCTATCATCAATTATCTGGATATAAAATAAGCGTGCAAGAAGTATTAAAATAATGGTAATAAATATGCCCCCAATTACATATCTCCGCTCAAAAAATTGATTCATTTACGTTCTTTACTTTTAAAGAATAACAACCCCGAAACCAATATCAAAAATACGGTAAATAATGAGCTTAGTAAAACCCGGCCAAGCGTATATTGGATCTCAGAGAAACGAAAAACTTCCATGTTGAACAGGAAGAAATGATGAAAAACTGTTAGGATAAGCGCATAAGTGAAAAACCACCTGAAACCCATAATACTTAACGTAGGTTCCGGCTCATTGTCAAAACCTTCCTTTTGTACGGTTATGCTGATAAATAAGATACGCACAAATGCTAATAATACGCAGGCTGTAGTGTGCAACCCCGGCGTATCGTAAAAAGCGTCAATGGTTAAACCTAATATAAAGGCTAATATAAACAGTACCAGGTTTGGTGTTTCAAACGGTAACAACAGGATAAAAAGAATGTACAGGTACGGCGTAGAAAGATTATAAAGCGTAATGTTTTTCAATAAAAAACCTGTATAAAAACCAGGATTATAAACCTGAGTATATTAATTATTATGGCCCTACTCATCTTTTTTCTGCTGAGCCTCCAATCCCAATTGCTCTTGTGCCAATTTGTTATTTACTACGTAAACGTATTGCAGTTTACTAAAATCAACAGCTATGCTTACATCCATGTTTAAGAATGCGCCTTTGGCTGATTTTGAATGAAGGTTGGAGATTTTACCGATAGGTATACCTGCCGGGAATAACGACAGATCGGAAGTTACCACCAGCTCATTCAATTTTGGCGTAGCGTTGTTTGATACGTTATACAATAACCCTACATGCGGATCAAGGTTATCGCCCCAGATAAATGAACCCGTGGTCTTTAGTGCCTGCAAGCGCGGCGCTTATAATTGTTTCTTTATGAAGCAACGATTGTACTACTGATAGGTGTTCGCCTACAAAAACCACTTTACCTACTACACCCTGCGCACAAATAACCCCCATACCTTTTACAATGCCGGCGCGGCTGCCTTTGTTTATAGTGAGGTAATTATTACGATGGTTAGTAGAGTTGTTTATTACCGCGGCATCAATATATTCATACTGTTGCTTGTAAATGGTATCAATCACCTTATGGTGGGCAGCAGAATCTATATAAAACGAAGTTTTAAGCTGCTCGCGCAGCTTTGCGTTTTCGCGTGACAGGCTATCATTTACCTCGCGCAGGCTTATGTAGCTTTTCAACTGATCAACTTGTGCGTATAAATTGCCGGTAACCTGGTTGGTACTGTTAATGAAAGTGGCTTTTTGAAAAGAGTTGTACTTGATATAAATAACCAATGCACTAACCTCAAATATAATAAACAGAAAAAACGCGTTGTACTTGCTGATGAAGATTAACAAATTACGCATTGTAGGTGACGAGTTTTGAGTAATGAGTTTTGAGTAGTAAGCAACTCATCACTCACTACCCAAAACTCACGACTAATTTACTGCATTAAAAATTTAAAATTACCAATATTTTTAAGAGCGGTACCTGTACCACGTACTACCGCGCGTAACGGATCTTCGGCAACGTGTACCGGTAATTTTGTTTTGGCAGAGATCCTTCTGTCCAAACCACGCAATAACGCACCGCCACCAGTTAAATAAATACCAGTTTGGTATATATCCGCTGAAAGCTCCGGCGGAGTGATCTCTAACGCTTTTAATATCGCTTCTTCAATCTTCGAAATTGATTTATCAAGGCAATGTGCAATCTCTGTGTATGATACCATGATTTGTTTTGGTACACCGGTCATTAAGTCGCGGCCCTGTACGGCAAAATCTGTAGGCGGGTCGCTAAGCTCAGGCAATGCTGCACCAACTTCTATTTTAATTTTCTCGGCAGTACGGTCGCCAATCATAATGTTGTGCTGGCGACGGATATATTGAACGATATCAGAATCAAAGTTATCACCTGCTACGCGGATAGACTGATCGCAAACGATACCAGATAAGGCAATAACCGCGATCTCGGTAGTACCACCACCGATATCGATGATCATGTTACCCATAGGTTCTTCCACATCAATACCAATACCTACCGCTGCTGCCATTGGCTCATGGATAAGGTAAACCTCTTTGGCGCCTGCAATCTCGGCCGAGTCGCGCACCGCACGTTTCTCCACCTCGGTAATACCCGATGGGATACAGATAACCATACGTAACGATGGGAAAAACCACCCTTTGCCCCGGTTTATCATTTTTATCATGCCGCGTATCATGTGCTCGGCAGCGTTAAAGTCGGCAATTACACCATCTTTAAGCGGGCGCACCGTACGGATATTGTCGTGGGTTTTACCCTCCATTTGCATGGCCCGGCGCCCAATGGCAATAACCTTGTTGGTTGTGCGGTCAAAAGCAACTATCGACGGTTCGTCAACAACAACTTTATCATTATGTATGATGAGGGTATTTGCGGTACCTAAATCTATAGCTATCTCTTGTGTGAAAAAATTAAATAAACCCATTTGTAGTTTGCTTCAAAAATGTTTGCAAAGTTGTTAAATTTAGTTGATTAGTTGGAATAAGTGATTAAGAGAACGGTTTTATTTTGAAAATAATATAAATTATTCACTTAATTACTTTTTACGACTCACTAAACCTTAATGTTTAAAATGACGGACACCGGTAGTAACCATGCTTATGCCTTTTTGGTTAGCCATATCAATTGATAATTGATCTTTGATAGAGCCGCCGGGTTGTAAAACAGCAACTATGCCCGCATCAGCAGCGATCTCTACACAATCAGGAAACGGGAAAAATGCCTCTGATGCCATAACTGCTCCTTTTACATCAAAGCCAAAAGCCACGGCTTTTGCTAATGCCTGTCTTAATGCGTCAACACGCGACGTTTGACCTACACCGCTGGACAGCATCTGGTTGTTTTTTACCAATACAATGGCGTTGGATTTTGTGTTTTTTGTAATCTTGTTGGCAAGGAAAAGGTCCTTCAATTCCTGCTCAGTTGGCTGGCGTTCGGTCACTGTTTTCATGTCTGCAGGGCTTTCAATCACCAGTCCTTATCCTGCTCGATAACACCGTTTAGTAAAGTTTTAAATTCTTTTTGCGGTAATTCAACCGGTTGGCGTACTAATACAATGCGTCCTTTACGTGCCGTAAGAATGCTAACAGCTTCATCTGTATAAGCCGGCGCTATCAACACCTCGTAAAACAACTTATCTATTTCTGTAGCAGTTTCCGCGTTTATCTCTGTGTTAGTAATAATAACGCCACCAAAAGCCGAAACCGGGTCGCAGGCAAGGGCATCTATCCACGCTTCTTTAATAAACTGGCGGGTAGCTACGCCACAGGCGTTAGTGTGTTTTAAGATGGCAACTGTTGGTTCGGTAAATTCATCTATCAATGCAACAGCAGCATCAACATCTACCAGGTTGTTGTACGAAAGTTCTTTGCCCTTATCGCTAAGGCTATTAAACATGGCATCAAGGTTACCGTAGAACACACCACTTTGGTGAGGGTTTTCGCCATAGCGCAAAGTTTTACTGGTTAATATACTGTGTTTAAATACCGGTAGCGGTTCGTCCTGGTTAAAATATTGGAAGATGGCCGTATCGTAATTTGACGTAATGTTAAATGCTTTTTTAGCGAAAGCTTTACGCTGATCGATCGTCGTTGTTCCGTTTTGGGTCTTTAATAAAGTGTCAAGTTCTGTATAGTCATCTTTCGATGCTAAGATCACAACATCCTTAAAGTTTTTTTGCCGCTGCGCGGATCAACGAGATACCGCCAATGTCAATTTTCTCAATCACATCATCATGGCCCGCGCCTGATTCTACCGTTTCTTCAAAGGGATAAAGATCTACAATAACCGTGTCGATTTCCGGGATCTCGTATTGCGCTAATTGCTCTTTGTCGCTTTCATTGCTTCTGCGTGCCAATATGCCGCCAAATACTTTTGGGTGCAGCGTTTTTACGCGACCGCCAAGGATAGACGGGTAAGAGGTAAGGTCCTCAACCGCAATCACATCAACCCCAAGGCTGCGAATAAAGGTTTCGGTACCACCGGTCGAGTATATGTTAACTCCTAAACGGCTTAACTCTTTAATAATGGGTTCCGTGTTATCTTTATAATAAACTGAAATAAGGGCATTTTTAATGGCAACAGGCTGACTCATTTAACTGATTTTTTGAGCCGCAAAGGTAAGTATTAGAGATTAGAGATTGGAGATTAGTGATTAGTTTTTTTGAAAAAATGTTTACACTTCCGTAAACTCCAACTCCTTGCCATATGTCTCATCCAAAAACCAGGCTGCGGTAATCCCTATAGCAAATATGATCAAACCTGTTACCCAGCCGCCAACAAGGTAGTTGCCAAAAAACTCGCGGGTAAACTTAAAAAGCAGGATCATTAAGGGTAAAGTACCGCGCACCATGTTAGGGATACTAATACCCGCCGATGCACGCAGGTTGGTGCCAAATTGCTCAACACTGCTGGTTATATAAACCACGTTTAACCCGGCTCCATAACCCAGGCCGGCACAAATAAAGTAGAACCATGCCGGGCTGCCGCCACTTTGCAAAAAGTAAAGTACAGTAAATATTATGGCTATGCTATAAAATATAAACAGCGTTTTTTTGCGGCTTTGTAAGCGCTGACTCAACCAGCCTACGCTAAAATCGCCGGCAGCGATGGCCATGTACAAGTACATAATTGCTGTGCCTGGTTCCACGCCATTTATGCCCATGGCTTTGCCAAACTGGTCTGAAAAAGTAACCAATATCCCAATGATGTACCACACCGGCAAACCTATCAGTATGCATTGCATGTATTTTGCAAACCGTTTCCAATTATTAAAAAACATCAGGAAATTACCTTTGCTTAAAGTAGTTGACTCCTGCACGGTTTTAAATATGCCGCTTTCCTGAACCTGATCCGCATTATCAATAATATAAGCCCCAAAACACCGCCAATATAATAGCAGGTGCGCCAGTCTACCATCTTACTAATTAACGATGCAGCCACCACGCCAAACAAACCAAAGCCCGCAATAAAGCCCGCGGCCATGCTGCGTTTTTCTTTAGGTAGTAATTCGCTTACAAGGGTTATGCCTGCACCAAGCTCGCCGGCAAGGCCAATGCCTGCTATAAATCGTAAAACTATATATTGGTTTAAAGTGGTGACCATACCGTTGGCCAGGTTGGCGATAGAGTATAACAAAATCGACCCAAACAAAACTTTAAGCCGCCCTTTTTTATCACCCAAAATACCGAAGATGACACCGCCAATAACCATGCCTATCATTTGAATACTGATCAGGAGTTCACCTTTTGAAAGTATGTCGGCAGGATTTAATCCAAGCGATGCCAGGCTCGGTTTGCGGATAATGGCAAATAATAAAAGGTCATAAGTATCGACAAAGAAACCAAGCGCGCTAACGATAACGGCAAGCTGGAAGATACTGGTAGATTGTTTGGAGGTCATTGTGGTTAAAGATTGGTTTTTGTTGGCGGATAAAAATACACCTAATCTTCAATCTTTAATATCTAATCTTTACAAAATCAGCTTTTCATTTTTTTGAGGAGGTTCTCAATCACTTTAGGAAAATGCAGGTGCTCTAACTGCTGGCCTTTAAATTTTACCATTTCCAGGTTATCGCCGGGCTCGATCTTGAATTTAGATTGATGGATGATCTCACCCTCATCAAACTGTTCGTTCACAAAATGTATGGTAATGCCCGATTCTTCTTCGCCGGCATCTAAAATAGCTTTATGCACATTATCGCCATACATGCCTTTGCCACCATATTTGGGTAACAGGGCGGGGTGAAGGTTAATAATTTTATTTGGGAAAGCAGCCAGTAAAGATTGTGGTACCAGCCATAAAAAACCGGCGAGAACTATCAGGTCAACCTGTAAGGTTTTAAGCATGCGGATAACATCATCGCTGTTATAAAACTCGTTGCGGGTAAAAACGTGCGATGGGATCTCGAAGTTATCGGCCCGTTGCAATACATAGGCCTGCGGATTGTTTGTCAATATTAATACAACTTCGGCTTCTGCACTGCGTTTAAAATGCTCCATTATTTTTTGAGCATTTGATCCTGATCCTGAAGCAAAAATGGCTATTCGTTTTTTCAAAATTGTAAATAAAAGTTAGTTACGACCCAAATATAAAAGTTTAAGCCATTTAAACACTATTGCGCGGCAGCTTTTTGCCTTACAAAACCATAACGTATAACCTTACGTTTTGTGTTGATGGTATAGTTTTGAATGTCACCGGTTAATAATACTAACGAGTACTGCCCAATATTATAGATCTGTGCATTGGCAAACGGTTTAGAACTGCCCACCACCGAAGTGTCCTTACAAACGATATCAGAATTTAAAAACAGGTTGTTTTCTGCCAAAGCCCAATGCCCGCTGGCTGTTGGTTGATGTACGCAATTAAAATTTGTGTAAGTGCAGGTTTTATCCTCTTTAAAAGTAAAAACCTGGGTGGTATCGCAAGTGGTATTTAAGGTGGTATCTAATTTTATGGTATCACCTACAGAAATGGTATACCTAACCGATGCCAGTTGCCATGACCCGCTGGAGAAAAGGGTTTCGATATTATTTTGCTTATCCTTTTTGCAGGAGTTGCTCAACAGGTTTATCAATATCAACCCCGCTATAAACAGAAATGGTAATTTATTTTTCATTTAACAGACGGCACAAAAATAAAGATTAATGGCCATTGATATATAAGTTAAGGTAATTATAACTGTTTTAAATCAGTATTATTTTATCTCTATGTTTTGGCTAACCCATCATCCCCTCAAACTTTTCCCAAAAGCCATCTTTAGGTACCGGTGCGGTAATCAGTATCGGCTCTTTTTTTATGGGATGGATAAACTGCAGTCTTCGGGCGTGCAGGCAGATGCTTTTTCGCAAGCTTCCGCGCGGATAGCCATATTTATTATCGCCGACTATGGGGCAGCCCGGGGTTGATAGTTGCACGCGGATTTGGTGGGGTCGCCCGGTTATCGGGTCAACCTCTATCAGGTAATAGCCATCCAGCTCGCCAACCAGTTTATAGTTCAGTTCAGACCGCTGGCTGCCGGGCACTTCACGGTCGTGTGCTTTAGTGACGTTTTTCTGCGGATTTTTGATAAGGTAATGCACCAGTGTGCCGGCTATTGGATTAGGGCGTTTGCGCACTACGGCATAGTAGGTCTTATGCATTTCGCGAGCCTTAAACATTTTGTTTATCCGCTCTAACGCCTTGCTGGTTTTGGCAAACAGGATAACCCCGCTAACGGGCCTGTCTAA
>NZ_JABFCR010000065.1:0-18577 GCF_013087555.1 Mucilaginibacter humi | reverse complement strand
AAATAAATTATTTATTAGCCAGCGGTTGCTTATGGGCAGCTTGGTCCTCGGCATTTCAGGGAATTTGATGTCTTCTGTTTAGATGGTACAACCACAGTCGGCCGGCGTAGCAACGCTGCGGGTAGGCAGTAAGCTGTGGGAATCAAGCACGCAAAGCAATGAGTTGCCGGTAAGTGATGATTAACTTGATGGCTTTATCAGGCCGATTTATTTAGTCAATGAACCGTCGGTGTCATATTTGATTGATCACAACAGCATCTATGAACTTCTTCGTTGAAATAAATTATTTATTAGCCAGCGGTTGCTTATGGGCAGCTTGGTCCTCGGCATTTCAGGGAATTTGATGTCTTCTGTTTGTTTAAGATTAGGCGATAAAGCCCCGGATTTTACAGCAGATTCTTCGTTAGGGGAGATCAACCTTTATGAATACCTTGGCGATGGCTGGGGCGTATTATTTTCGCACCCTGCAGATTATACACCGGTTTGTACCACCGAGCTGGGCCGCACAGCAGCTTTACAGAACGAGTTTGCCAAACGCAATACCAAAGTACTGGCACTAAGTGTTGATTCGGCTGAGTCGCACCGGAGCTGGATAAAAGATATCAATGAAACACAACATGTTGATGTGCAGTTCCCGATAATTGCAGACGAGGACCGTAAGATTGCCGAAGCATATGACATGATCCATCCAAATGCTTCTGTTAACGCAACGGTACGTTCATTATTCATCATCGGCCCTGATAAAACCATCAAGTTAATCATCACTTACCCGGCATCAACCGGCAGAAACTTTGTTGAGATATTACGCGTGCTTGATTCCTTACAACTTACTGCCTACCATAGCGTTGCTACACCGGCCGACTGGAAAGACGGTGAAGATGTAGTGGTTGTACCATCTATAAAAACAGAAGACATCCCGGCAAAATTCCCTAAGGGCTTCACCGAGGTTAAACCATACCTGCGCTTAACGCCACAACCTAATAAATAATTTATTTGGATATTAAATAATTTTATATATTTGGAAAAGGGAGTGTATTTATTCGGCTGACTATTAATACCATTTGTACTCAGTTTGGCATAGATCATCTGGCTTGATAACAAATTATTTAATACTATAATATTATTATGAAAACTGGAAAAGTAAAATGGTTTAACACACAAAAAGGTTACGGCTTTATTGTTACCGAAGACGGTAAAGACCTTTTTGTACACTTCAAGGATGTGCAAGGTGGCGTAAACGCTATTAAAGATAACGATAGCGTTGAATATGATGTAGAAGATGGTAGAAAAGGCCTACAGGCTGTAAATGTAAAAAAGTATAATTTACTTACCATTTAAACTAAAGGGACCTCTGTTAACGCAGGGGTTTTTTTTTGCCAAAAAATTTAAAAAGCTGCTTAATTAATTTACTTTAGACAAACCAAACTATAAATCTATATATGACTGATGCTACCTCGGCTAAAGCCAATCGTAATGTTGTTTTCCGGTTATTGTTGCCTCTTTAGGATATTTTGTTGATATCTACGATCTTGTAATATTCTCCATAGTGAGGGTTAAAAGCCTTGCGGATATTGGCGTAGCGCCTGATAAAATATTAGATGAGGGCAGCTATGTCATCAACATGCAAATGGGTGGCTTGCTGTTGGGCGGGATATTATGGGGCGTTATAGGCGATAAGCTGGGCCGTATCAAAGTTTTATTTGGGTCGATATTTTTATACTCAGTAGCCAATTTTGTAAACGGTATGGTGCACGATGTGAATAGCTATGCCGTGATCCGCTTTATAGCAGGTGTAGGTTTAGCCGGCGAACTTGGTGCGGGCATAACTTTAGTTAGCGAAACCTTAAGTAAAGAACGCCGTGGCTATGGCACTACCATTGTTGCCATGATAGGTCTTTTAGGCGCCGTAGCGGCTGCTTATGTAGGCAAGTACGACTGGCGCACGGCCTACTACGTTGGTGGCGGCCTGGGCATTGTTTTACTGTTATTAAGGATGGGCACTTTCGAGTCGGGCATGTTTAAGAACATCCATGATAAGGATGTATCAAAAGGAAACATTATAATGCTGTTTAATAACCGTAAGCGGTTTTTTAAATACATGTGCTGTATTCTTATCGGCGCACCGCTTTGGTATGTGGTAGGCATCCTCATCACCCAGGCCCCCGAGTTTGGTAAAGCCCTGGGTGCGACAGCGCCGTTAAGCGCCGGCACCGGTATTATGTATACTTATATTGGCATCTCGGTAGGCGGGGTAGGCGCTGGCTTGCTGGCGCAGTTTAGCCGGTCGCGTAAAAACACCATGTATATATTTTTACTGCTTTCTATCATCAGCGTAATGTTTTACCTGAGCACTAAGGGGATTACCCCAAGCCAGTTTATCTGGTTATGTTTCTTTATGGGTTTTGCGGTTGGTTACTGGGCAACATTTGTTACCATTGCTTCCGAGCAGTTTGGCACTAATATCCGGTCGACTGTTACTACTACCGCGCCAAACTTTGTGCGTGGCTCATTAATCCCAATAAACTTTGCGTTTAACGCTTTAATGGTGCATTTTGGCCGTATAAATGCGGGCTATTTCATGATGATCATCTTAACCGGCATTGCCTTATTTGCTACCAGCCAGCTCCGTGAAAGTTTTGATAAGGACCTGGATTATGTGGAGGATGAAGAGTTGAATATGACGACTTAATCACATTCGAATATATGCCGCCAACTTTTTACTGTTCATGGGCCTTATCCTTTATATCGCTTTCATGGCGATTTCACTAATAGTGTGTATGCCGATGCTGCTTATAAAATCAAAAAAACATTGGCAAAGAAAATCATCTTCACAGCATCAATTTCCTTCCCATGTTTGATAGTAGTTGGAACGGCATTCTGTATAGTCTTTTTATTGCCGGTATGGTGTTTTTTTTGGATGGCTAATAACGATTATTTATCAAGAAACACCGGCAGTGTTTTGGCACTTATAGGATTATTAGTATTCATTTCTGCCGTTACTGTATCTTCATTTTACTTGTGGTATTTAACAAGTAATATTATTTATAAACGACTGGATCAAAAACCTATATCTGAATTCTTAAATAGAGATAAGGTGTACATATATCTCAAACCATTTTTAACAAAGTTTAAAATCATCAATAGCTGATTTTTTTTGTTACGAAAAGGTCTAATGCATCCCGCTGTCTGTGTCCCCACAAACAGCCTTGGGTAGTGTATTTGGCATAACAAGCATTAGGTGTCACCCTGAGGCTTTCAAAGGGTGAGCGCAGAGGCCTTTGCCCGCCAATGCTTCGAGAGCCTCAGCATGACAACGCGCTTTGTCTCGCTAATTACATTTTATGTTTTGACAAGCGGGTTATTCTTCAAATCAACTAAAAATCGCATTTTTGCCCCCAATGATCACTAAAGAACAAATAGCCGCTGATTATCAGCAGATCCAGGACGAAATATGCCGTGCCTTAGAAGCCGTAGACGGTAAAGCAAAATTTGAGGAAGAGAAATGGGAGCGCGAAGGCGGCGGCGGTGGCCGTACCCGGGTTATCCGGGATGGTAATATATTTGAAAAAGGCGGCGTAAACTTTTCAGCAGTTGAGGGTGAATTACCTGAAGCTATTAAGAAAGGCTTAAAGATTGACAGCGATGACTTTTTCGCTACCGGGGTATCTATCGTTATCCATCCCAACCACCCGCTGGTGCCCATCATTCACATGAATATCCGGTACTTCGAAATGCCTTCATCATTTGGCGAGGGCAAAGAGCCTATCCGCTGGTTTGGCGGGGGATAGACCTTACACCGCATTACATTTATGATGAAGATGCGAAGTTCTTCCACAGCAGTCTGAAGGCGGTATGTGATCAGTTTAACGCCGGCTTCTACACCCGTTTTAAAAAATGGGCTGACGATTATTTCTTCATCAAACACCGTAATGAAACCCGTGGCATTGGCGGGATATTTTATGACCGGCTGACGGCTACGGAAGGTTTGAGCTGGGAAACGATATTTGATTTTAGTAAAACCCTCGGGGCGATCGTTTATTCCGATCTATACAGAACTGGTTAACCGGCATAAACAGGAAACTTTTACTGCCTACCAGCAGCAATGGCAATACCAGCGCCGCAGCCGTTACGCCGAGTTTAACCTTGTGTATGACGCCGGCACCAAATTTGGTCTTGAAACCAATGGCCGGATAGAATCTATCCTGATGAGCCTGCCGCCAACCGCAAAATGGCTTTACAACTACCAGCCAAAGCCAGCAGCGAAGAGGAGCGGACCTTATCCTTATTAAAAAAGATATTAACTGGGTTTAGTATGAAAAAGTGGGTTGGATTAGTATTAATTGGGGTGTTTTTAGTTTCCTTTCGGGATGTTAAAACATTAAAAGGCACCCGCAATATTGTGGCGGAAAATTCAATGATAAACTATCACCGGCACCCGAGGGCTACACGCAGCAACGCAAATACACTGATGATAAATTCGAGGCTTTCCTGTTAGAAAAAGGGGAGAAGCCCATGAAATATGAAAGCGGTACTTATAGCGTAACCGCCGATAGCTGCACAGAAACCCAAACTTACAGCTTGCAGGAATCAAAACTACTGAATGTAGCTGTACATTACCAGTATGCTATCCGCAATGATACACTTGTTTTGAATGGCAAGCTGCCGGGTGGCGCTGTTATAGAGGATTATTGGAAACGGGTGAAGTGATCAACCGTTTTTTATGCACGTTTTTATTGTAATTATCTAATCCTATCCAGCGTTATCGCAGCCGCATCATTCATCATTTCTTTAGCGTGCAGGTTATCCACTATAGCCACTTTAGCATTAGTCCAGCTATGCCATTGTAAAAAATAGGGGGCCTTGCCTTTGTAAGTTTCAAGCACAGCCAACTCGTCAAACTTTCCATACGATTGCTGATGCGGGCCAACCTCGCCGTCGGTTACCGGTTTACCAAGCTTTAGCAATGCGGGATAATTATCAAAACCGGGTGTTTTAGGATAGTCATCCAACGCAACCATATCAACATACTTATCTCCGTGGATATAAAGCATTTACAGTACCGGTATACAGCGGATTAGCTTTGTTTGGTGCGTAAATCCAGATCAGGTTATCTAAGCCGTAATCAACCGTAAACGTTTTATACATGTCTATCCAAAGCGCGGCGTAATCTTCTACGTTTGTGGGATTGGTTTTATCATTTGCACCCCACCAAAACCAGCTTCCATTCATTTCATGGAACGGGCGCCATAACACAGTCACGCCTGCGTCTTTTAACTGCTTAAGCGCTGTAGCTATCCGGTTTAACTCAGTTCGGTAGTTCGTTTTCTCTTTTGATTCAGGCGCATTTTTTAATAATTTTTTAAAGTCGATGCTGTCTTTCTTAGCCATCGAATCCCAACGAACATTGTAGCCTGCCGTAAAAGGGCAGTCGGCATGCCAGCTAAGCGTTACAAGCCCGCCTTGTTGCCAATGTTTAATGGCAAATTGATTGGTTTGTTGCAAATCGACATTGCCGAAATAACCATAATCTAAACCTATAAGGGCGGGATAATGCCCGGTAGAATCATATAAGCGCTGAAAATTCTTTTGATACTCCACCGCTACATCTGGTGATTGGCTGCATTGCTGACCAACTATTACCTGCTTATTGTACACAATAGTTTTAAAATAGGATAGGAGGCCCTTTTTGCTTCTGTCGGTAAGTTTAGGGATAGGTGTTTGGGCGCTAACCCGTAAAAAGCTGAGTAATAAAACTACTCGGATGCAGATTTTCATTGCTGTTATGGTTTTATTCAAATATAGAAATAACTCACATTGAGGTTGGTGGCGTTATATTGTCAGTAATCCTATTTCATTTTACATGTTTAAACATTTTTTATTTTTAATAATCATCTTATTATCAAATAGTTATTTCAAAATTCTTGTTTCATTTTGTTTCACATGTTTTTCACAAGTACCTTATGTTAAATTAGTTAGGTCGAAATCTTGTTTCACTTGTTTCATCTGTTTCATGTGTTCGTGAAACAAAATAAGTAGGGGCAACTAACACCTAAGTTAGTCAAATGTGGAGTACTGGCATTATGTGGAAAAAAACAGAAATAAGCGACAGTTAATCGTGGTTTTTGTAACCATTTTGTTAGTAAAAGAGGGTGTTTAAATCAACTAAATTCTTAACTTCGCAGGTCGTATAAAAACCTTTTTTTAACGATCAATTATAAAGCAATATATCTACAAATAAATTAAAATGGCTGAAGGAACAGAGAACGATCCGAACAAAGAAGACAGAATAATTTCGATAAATATTGATGAAGAAATGCGATCGGCTTACATTGATTATTCAATGTCGGTTATCGTATCGCGTGCGCTGCCCGATGTGCGCGACGGTTTAAAACCCGTACACAGGCGTGTGCTTTTCGGCATGCTTGATTTGGGCCTGAATAACAACAAGCCCTACAAAAAATCAGCCCGTATCGTGGGTGAGGTTATGGGTAAATACCACCCGCATGGCGATTCGTCTGTATACGACACCATGGTACGTATGGCACAGGAGTGGAGTTTACGTTATCCGTTGGTTGAGGGCCGGGGCAACTACGGTTCCATAGATGGTGATAACCCTGCGGCAATGCGTTATACCGAGGCAAGACTGGAAAAGATTGCCGAAGAAATGCTTGCTGATATCAACAAGGACACTATCGACTACCAGCTAAACTTTGACGACTCGTTAGAGGAGCCAACTGTATTACCCGCCAAATTCCCTAACCTGTTGGTTAATGGTGCATCGGGTATAGCGGTAGGTATGGCTACCAATATGGCGCCACATAACCTGTCGGAAGTTATTGATGCTACCATAGCATTGATTGATAACCGCGATATAGAGGTTGCCGAATTAATGAAACACGTTAAAGGCCCCGATTTCCCTACCGGTGGTATCATCTACGGTTTTGAAGGACCGCGCGAGGCTTTAGAGACCGGCCGTGGCCGTGTTGTACTACGTGCACGTGCCGAAATTGAAACACATGGCAGCGACCGCGAACGGATCATCGTAACCGAAATCCCTTACCGTAAACAAAGGTTTGATGATTGAGCGTACCGCCGACCTGGTTAATGAAAAAAGATAGAAGGAATCTCGGCTATCCGCGACGAATCAAACCGTGAAGGTATCCGTATAGTGTATGAGATAAAACGTGAAGCTAATGCGGCTATCGTATTAAATAACTTATTCAAATACACAGCCTTACAAACATCATTTAGTGTAAACAACATTGCGCTGGTGCATGGCCGCCCAATGTTATTGAACCTTAAGGACCTTATCCATCACTTTGTTGAGCATAGACATGAAGTTGTTATCCGCCGTACCAAATTTGAACTGGCCGAAGCGCAAAAACGCGCCCACGTTTTAGAAGGCTTATTGATTGCTTTAGATCACCTTGATGAAGTTATCAGGCTGATCCGTGCATCGCAAACACCTGATGAAGCCCGTGAAGGTTTGATGAGCAACTTTGGCCTGAGCGATATACAGGCCCGCGCCATACTGGATATGACCCTAAGAAGGTTAACCGGACTTGAGCGCGACAAGATTAAAGATGAGTACGAAGCTTTAATGAAATTAATTGATCACTTAAATTCGATACTTGCTGATGAAGGCCTGCGCATGCAGATCATCAAAGACGAGCTTACCGAGATAAAAGAAAAATACGGTGATGAGCGTAAAACCGAAATGGTACACTCATCTGCAGAAATGCAAACCGAAGATTTCATTGAAGATGAGGACGTTGTAATCACCATCTCTCGCGAAGGTTATATTAAACGTACACCGCTTACAGAATACCGCAGGCAGGGCAGGGGTGGTAAAGGTTCTATCGGAAGCAACAGCAGGGACGAGGACTTTATTGAGCACTTACTGATAGCGTCTAATCACAATTACATGCTGTTCTTTACCGAATCAGGACAATGTTTCTGGTTAAGGGTATTTGAAATTCCGGAAGGGTCGCGCACATCAAAGGGCCGTGCTATACAGAATATCATTAACATCCCTAAAGAAGAGAAGATAAAAGCATACATAAAAGTTGTTAACCTTAAAGACAAGGATTACCTGGAAAACAACTTTATCATCATGTGTACCAAAAAAGGTGTGATCAAGAAAACTTCGTTAGAAGCTTACTCACGCCCGCGTGCAAATGGTATCAACGCAATTAATGTTAATGATGGCGATTCGTTGTTAGAAGCAACGTTAACAACCGGCAATAGCGAAGTAGTAATGGCTTTACAATCAGGTCGTGCAATTCGCTTTAACGAATCCACCGTAAGGCCAATGGGGCGTACAGCTACAGGTGTTAGGGGGATTACTTTAGATAGCGACAACGACGAGGTTGTAGGTATGATTAGTATTGACAATCCCGAAACCACCGTGCTGGTAGTGTCAGAAAAAGGTTACGGTAAACGTACCGATATTGATGATTACCGCGTTACTAACAGAGGTGGCAAGGGCGTTAAAACACTTAACATAACTGAAAAAACAGGAAAACTTGTTGCCATAAAAGGTGTTACTGATAATGAGGACCTGATGATAATCAACAAATCGGGAGTTATTATCCGGATCGCTGTAAGCGAGTTAAGAGTAATGGGCCGCGCGACGCAAGGAGTGAGATTGATTACCTTAAAAGGCAATGACGAAATTGCATCAGTAGCTAAAATTGAACATGACGAGGACGAGGAAAATGAATCTGAACTTACAGAAGGTAGCGAGAATGGTGACACCGGCTCAACTCCTGATGCGGATGCTGAAACCCCGGCCGACGACAAAACTGAATAACTATGAAAATAAGCCGTAAAATAATTTTATCGGTTTTATTAATACTGTTTACTGCACCTTTTGCTTTCTGCCAGTCAGAAACGCTAAAAGGCGTAGTAAATAGTTTGGCGTACTACAAAACTCGTAAAGAACTTAAGTTTTTAACCAACGCCAAAAAGTCTATCGATAGCTTGATGAAGGTAACGCTGGACAAAGGATTGGATACTAACGACCGGAAAAAAATGTCTATCGCGCGGTTATATATTCGGGTATTTTATATGTTGATTCGCTGAATAAAACCGGACAGCCCGAGAATTTTTTCAGGAAAACCGTTGAACAGGTTGATAAATTAAACTCCCGTAAAAAAATCTATAAGTTTCAGCCGGAAATGGACTTTGTAAAAGACTGCTGGGCAAATGTTTATATCCGCAAAGGATTTGCTTATATAAAGATCACAGATTATGCCAATGCAGCACAAATGTTTTTAAAGGCCCATCGTTACGCGCCTTCATTCAAACAACTTAATGTCTACATAGCTTATACCAATAATAGGTTAGGCAACTTAAGTGCCGCGGCAACGTATTATGACAACATAGCTAAAACAGACAGTACCAGAACAGATTATATTGAAGAGGCATCCAACGCTTATAAGGCTATAGGAGATACAGCAAAAGCACTTGAAATAATAAAACGGGGCAGAAAATTAATACCAAACGACAAGGCATTATTATTAGACGAGGCTAATATTTATAATAATAAAAGAGATTATAAATCTTTAGCACCTTTGTTACCCCAGTTGCTTGATATTAATATAAATAAGCCCGATATTGTGTTTGTTGCAGCCAATTGCTTTGATCATTTGCACGAATACGATAAAGCAGAAGCACTTTATTTGCAGGCGATAGAGTTAAACAGCTCGGCTTTCGACCCTATATTTAACTTGGGTTTACTTTATTTAAAGAAGACCCAGCTTAAAAGGAGGGAGCGACGGATAAAAATATTGCCTATGCTCAACAATGGATTGAAAAAGCTTATGAAATATCTCCAAATAATGTAAATTGCCTTGAAGTTTTACAGCTAATTTATGCACAAACGGGCAATAAAGACCAATTAAATAAAATAAACAATAAACTAAAACAGTTAACTAATCAATAACTAATGATGAAGATTAAATTTTTGATAGCAGGCTTATTGGGCATGGCCTCTACTATGGCATTTGCACAAAAATACGAAGTAACAAATGCCGGGAGTCATTTGATGCTTATGTAACTCTTAATAAAGTAGCGGCTACTTATAACGAAGCCGATAAAAAACTTGTAGCAGCACGCACATCAATTGATAAGGCTTCTATTAATGAAAAGACCGCAAAACTACCTCAAACTTATGCATTAAAAGCAGCCATTTATGCAACGTTAGCTATGCGTGATACGATCCCTGCTAAAACTTTGCCTTTATATGCAACGGCAGAGGAGGCTTTAAAAAACGCGATAGCAGCGGATGCGGCCGGCGAAAATAAAGCCATAATAAGCGAAGCTAAAACTTCATTGGCACAATATCAGTTAAATAAAGGCATAAAAGACTTTCAGGCTAAAAGTTATGACGAAGCTTATAAGGCTTTTAACAATTACCAAACACTTTTTCCTGAAGATACCACAGCTATATACTATACTGGTTTAGCGGCTGTACAAGCCAAAAACTTTCCTGCAGCTTTAACAAATTATAATAAACTACTTCCAAGTAAGTTTTCAAAGAAAGAAAGCATTTATCTGGATATGTCAACTATAGCTTTGCAGCAAAATGACACCACAAATGCTTTAAAATACGCTTCGGAAGGAGTGGAGAAATTCCCGTCAAATTCTGACCTGCGGAGAAGAGAGATTGAGATCAGCCTTCAAACCGGGAAAGCACAGGAAGTTGTTGGCAAAATCCAGGCTGCTATCGCTAATGATCCTAAAAATAAAACACTTTATTATTATGCCGGCTTAACTTATACTTCATTTGGAAATAGCATAGCTGATGAAATATATAAATTAAAGAAAGCCGACGGTGGCAATCTTAAGGAATCAACTTTGCCTGCATTTTTGGCTAAATTAACGCCACTACAAACTAAAAAAGATGATTATATGTCTAAAGCGGCAGAGATGTATAAAAAAGCCCTTGAAATCGATCCCAATTATTATGAAGCGAATTTAAACCTGGGTTATGCGCTTTTATCACCGGCAATTGATACTTATAACTATGCTAATAATTATTTACCGGCGAGCAAGCAAAAAGAATACAACGCGACTCTTGCCAAAGCAACAACCATGTTTGATGCTGCCAAACCATATCTGTTAAAAGCTGTAGAATTAAAACCTACATCAGCCGACGCTTTACGAAACCTTAAAAATTATTATTTAGGTACCAGGAACACTACAGAAGCTAACGCAATCCAAAAACAAATAGACGCACTGCCAAAATAAATAGAGTAGTTAAATTTAAAGCCTGCAATATATGCAGGCTTTAAAAAGAATACATTACTTAACATAATGTTAATTATGTGAAATAATTCTATAATATTAAATTTGACAATAGCTATTGTACATATTAATATTAATTACTGATATTAGGCGTTATGGTAGTGTCTGAACGATTATCTAAATGGGGAATGCGGATTTACCCGCCTTTGTTATTTCAACGCATCTGGGTAGTTAAAATTGATAAAGGGTTTAGAGGCGCTACTGTGACCATCAACAAAAGTATTTTTAACAGAAATTACAACAACTCTATATTTGGCGGTACCATATTTTCGGCTGCTGATCCATTTTATCCGTTATTGTTTCACCAGATCTTTGTGCATAAAGGCTACAACGTAATAGCCTGGTCAAAATCTTCAGAAATTCAATTTTTAAAGCCCGGGTTAACTAAATTGCAGTTTAAGATCAGGATTAGCGACGAAGATATTGCCGAAGCCGAACATGTGTTAAACACCGGTGGAAAGTACATCAAAGCGCACCCTATTGATATTTACAATACCAGTGGCGAGGTTTGTGTAACGATCATGAACGAAGTTTATTTACGGAATATTAATTTTGTAGAGACATTATAGATGAAGGTGTTTGTTAATGATAAGACGTTTATAGATAAAGGCTTTAAAATATCTAACGATAAAAGTTTGCTTAATTTTGATGTAATATACAGGTACCGGACACAGAATCGTATTGGGCCAAAGGTATCCCTGCAGAAAGGTTGAAACGTGCAATTGACAATTCAATATGCTTTGGCGTCTACCAGAATAATGACCAGATAGGATTTGCGCGTGTTGTTACAGACAAAGCAACTTTTGGTTATATTGCGGATGTATTTATACTGCCTGGCTTTAGAAACATTGGGTTATCAAAATGGTTGATGCAAACTATTATTAACCATCCGGATTTACAGGGGTTACGACGCTGGAGCCTGGCAACAGCCGATGCGCATGGCCTATACAGCCAGTTTGGATTTACTGAGATAACCCGTCCGGAAAGATGGATGGAAATATTTACGCCCTACCAAGTGCTTAATAAATAAGAGAATGAACGTAAAGAAGCAAATATTTGAGGGCGAAGGTGTTACACTTGATTTTAAAAAAACCATAACCAGCTGCGAAAAAATTGCACGGACTATGGTTGCGTTCGCCAATAATAAAGGCGGGCGTTTACTGATTGGCGTGGCTGATGACGGCACTATAAAAGGCGTAAAATCTGAAGATGAGGAGCGGTATATGATCACAAAAGCGGCCCACCTCTACTCCCGCCCTGCTCTTGAGCCTATATTTGAAGAAGTTTACGTAGATGATAAATTAGTGCTGATTGTTGATACACCGGCAAGTAACCTTAAACCCCATTACGCCTTAGCCGAAGATGGCAAATGGTGGGTTTACGTACGTGTAAAAGATAAAAGTGTACTGGCCAGTAAAGTTGTAGTTGATGTTTTAAAAAGATCGGCAGACAGTAACGGTGTGTTGATAGAATATTCGACAAAGGAAAAATCATTATTAGAGTATTTAGAGACTACCGCACGCATTACCGTTAAAGAGTATTGCGACCTTGTTAAAGTTGGCCGGCGCGCTGCCCAGCGCATCCTGGTTAATATGATCTTATCGGGAGTTATCCGCGTGCATACTACCGAGAAGGAAGAATATTACACTGCAGCCTAATTATTGAATTGATCATGGCTTCTTTTTACAGTAAATACCAGGCGCATTATGGCGACAATTTAAAATTGGCTATACCGGTTGTTATCTCGCAGTTGGGCCATACGCTGGTACAAACCGCTGATATAATTATAGTCGGGCACTTTGCCGGAACAATAAGTTTAGCAGCCGTGTCATTAGCTAACAGCATATTTATAATACCATTAATTATAGGCATCGGTATATCTTATGGTTCTACCCCACTAATTGCACAACATAACGGCCGCAAAGAATTTACCGAATGCGGTCAACTATTATCCAATAGCTTATTTATTAATGTGCTTACCGGTGTTATCTTGTTCGGTTTGGTTTGTTTGGGATCTGTTTATTTCCTTGATCAGTTGCACCAGTCGCCGGATGTGTTAAAACTGGCCAAGCCTTTCTTAATGCTGATGGCCGTATCCGTTATCCCAATGCTGGTTTTTAATACTTTTAAACAGTTTGCCGAGGGCCTGGGCTTTACCAAACAAGCCATGATGATCTCTATATGGGGCAATGTTTTAAACATCTTGCTGGGCGTTACCTTGTTAAGGGCCTGTTTGGCATTCATCCTATGGGGATGATGGGTGTTGGCTACAGTACTTTAATAGATCGTTGTTTAATGGCGACTGTAATGGGGTTTTATGTGTTCAGGTCAAAACACTTCAAGGAATATCTAAAAGGTTTCGCTCTTAAAAACATCGACCGCATCCGCAGCTTAAACATTTTAAAAATAGGCGCGCCGGTGGCCCTACAATATACTTTTGAGATCAGCGCGTTTAGCGCTGCTGCTATTATTATTGGTACTATGGGCGCTATACAATTAGCCGGGCACCAGATCGCGCTGAGCATGGCATCCATGACTTACATGATGGCCAGCGGGCTATCAGCGGCAGCAGCTATTAAATCCGGAAACTACTTTGGAGCTAAAGATCATCAGACGCTGCGGTTATCGGCAAACGCCAGTTACCATATTGTATTGATTTTTATGACTGTTACGGCGCTGATCTTCACTTTTTGGAACCACTTACTGCCATGGATCTATACTTCAGATAAAAGTGTTATACCCATTGCAGCACAGTTACTTATATTGGCTGGAGTGTTTCAATTATTTGATGGCGCGCAGGTTGTTGGGCTTGGTATTTTGCGTGGCATGGGCGATGTAAATATGCCTACCGTTATTACCTTCCCGGCTTATTGGGTGGTGGGTTTACCTGTCGGATATGTTTTAGGAATTACCTTCAACTTGGGTATTAACGGTGTATGGTACGGACTGGTTTTAGGGCTGACGGTATCTGCAATTTTGTTGTACTTCCGGTTTAAGATCATTAGTAAACATCACCGCGATAAACAGGATATAATTATTGCGCAGGATTAGATATGCACCTTATTTATTAGGTTTGCTTACGTAAGGATTCCCTTTAACATAAAAACGATAGGGCAATAGGGCATCCTCTTTTGCATAGGCAACACCTACCCTTGGCACCGCGGCAATATTTTCGGGCGGGATGATCATACCACGATCCTCGATCCACAAGCTGTCACTTTGAAGGCTGATAGCGTTTATTTTACGCGAGATACCCAACGCCCGGGCTACTGACCCCGGCCCCATCGTAATTGTGGGCTTTATCGCTCCCATCTTACGGCGAAATTGCATAATGTCCACCCCATCGGTAGGTTGTATGGCCCTTATTAAAATAGCATGCGGTTGGCCCTCAACAGAGGTAACTACATTAAACATCTCGTGGATGCCATAGCATAAGTACACATAGGCAATACCGCCCTGCATGTACATGGTTTTGGTACGGGGTGTCAACCTATTGCCAAAGCTATGCGACGCCCGGTCTATAATGCCGTTATATGCTTCGGTTTCAACAATGTATCCACCGGTAACTGCACCATCTATATTAGTAAATAAATACTTGCCCAACAGCTCGCGGCTAATCGTAATTACATCATTACGCTCATAAAATTCCCGGGGTAGTTTCATTTCTTTTTCAGGATGCTTTTCAACCATTTATTGATCTGTTTGGCCTTATCAAAAACCATAATGTGCGTACCACCTTTAATGATGGTGGCGTTGCTAATGTTTTTATAATTGAAAACCAAATCCTTATCCCCTACGATGTGATATAGATTTTCAGGCACCACTTCATTCTTCCATTTCAGGACGGCTCTAAGCGCCCATTTTATAAACTTTGGCGACGATTGTTTCAGCATATCCTTAAATAACCGGGTATCATGCGGATCCATATTACCAAATACCGGCCTTATCATAAAGCCCACCTTCGCTAATAAAGCTCCCGGTATTAACCTGTATAATGGCAGGATATTACCTAACTTATAATACCATGGCGCTTCGTTAATGGTCTTAATACTTGATATCAATATCACTTTATTTAAGCGCACCTGTTTGGCTATCTCAACAGCTATCATCCCGCCAAGAGATACACCAATTACGATAGAATTATCCGTTATAAAATACTGATGAACAAGTTTTTGTGCATAAGTAGCTAAAGTATCATGTTCGTTAGGTTCAATCCAGTCGACAGGCGTTACATCATTATCGCCAAGGTCGATATTATTGAATAAACGGGTGTCGGCGCCAAGGCCGGAAATTATAAATATCTTATGCATTAAAGTTTATCAACGCTATGATCTCTTTTAAATACCGGGCATCAATATCATCAAATTTTGCCAGGTCCTCGCTGTCAACATCTAACACACCAACCACGACATTGTTGTGAAACACCGGCAAAACAATTTCAGACCGCGATGCCGAGCTACAGGCAATATGCCCCGGGAACTCCTCCACATCCGGCACGATCAGGGTCTCGGCCTGCGCCCGGCAGCGCCGCAAACACCTTTACCTTTAGCAATGCGTGTACAGGCCACCGGCCCCGGAACGGCCCTAAAACCAGCTCGCCGTTCTTCACTAAGTAAAAGCCCACCCAAAGCCATTTAAACTGTTCTTTTAAAGCGGCACATACGTTGGCCATATTAGCAACCAGGTCGGTTTCGCCGTAAAGCAAGCCTTCAATTTGCGGGATCAATGATTGATATTGCTCGGCTTTATCGGTCGAGGTGATGATCGTTAAGTCTTCTGCCATATGGCAAAGGTAAGTATGCAGGTTTAAAAGTAAATAAGGTAAATCTCATATTTAATCTTTTATTTAGCAGTTGATGATCGTTAGCCTCACCATAGTTCGTTATAAAAAATGGCAAATACCGTTTGCATTATCGGCAATGGCAATACACCGCTTGTTTTTGTGGCTGCAAAAAGGGTGTACCTTCTGGAAACTATTGGGCAGCGGTAAAAACGGTACATTTGACCTGCAACCCGACTGGCAGCAATGGGGCCTTTTGGCGGTTTGGGATGAACGAAGCAGCTTTGAACAGTTTTATCAGCAATCCTTCATCGCATTTTGGTGGAACTTTTTTGGTTGAGAAGTGGACAATCCTTCTCTCGCCGCTCCAAAGTCATGGTAAATGGGACGACAGACAACCTTTCGATACAACGGCTGTTGAGAACTACGACGGACCGATTGCTGTACTGACACGCGCTACGATCCGTTTTAACAAGCTTAAAGACTTTCGGGGTAATGTGGACAGCTCAGCCAGTTTAATGGCCTCAGCGAAGGGTTATATAGCGTCATTTGGCATTGGCGAGGCGCCCGCATACCGGCAAGCTACGTTTTCTGTCTGGGAAAGCGTCGATGATGTTAAAGCGTTTGCATACAGATCGCGCGAGCATGCCGAGGTGATCCGTAAAACACGCGAAGGAAACTGGTACAAGGAAGAGCTTTTCGCCGTTTTAAACCTATAGCTACCTTTGGCACCCTAAAAGGACAAGATCCGTTAAAAGGATTAATTTTATAAAAATAAACAAATGTCATTTCGACACGAGGAAGGAGTGAGAACTTCTCTCTTGAGCGACAGCGAAAAAATCTTATACAAGCGATCCGCCCTACCAAACGTTTAAGATTTCTCCCTTCGGTTCGAAATGACAAAATATCTTAAGTATAATCATTACAAACCATGAGAGTAGTAGCAGAATTACCGCACCCCGAATTTAAGATCACCATATTCAGCATGAACCAAAAGTTCATCGTAAAAATGGAACGGGGCATTTTAGAACAGAGTTATAAGATCCCTGAAATGGACCTGACAGATGGCGTAAACAGCGTGTTTGAATTACTGGATGAAGAGTTTTTAAAGACCTGCGCCGCCCGCTTTGTGGAGATGGGTAAAGATTTTAAGGCGAGCTATCACAGGTATAATTATTGATTAGGTAATTTATATTAAATACTCATTTATAGTAATTTATACTAATCATCTAAATAATAAAATTCTTAAACAAAATTTTATTTGGCGATAATTCTGGGGATTTTATGCTCCTACATCGATTGCGTAAAAATATAGATAGGTACACTTCCTTATTGCGCTTTAAGTTGTAAAATTGCTGATCATAATTAAATCTAAAACAGCACTTTCAATAATCTTTATGAATAAGATCTTTAAGATACGGTCGGTAGTGTATGCATCGTTAGCATCGTTATCTGTATTGGCCACAACAGTGGCCCTGCCCTCTTTCACAAAAAATAATGATCCGGCAACCCTCACCCTAAACTCAACCAAAATAGTTGAAGGTATCCGTGGCCCCTACCGCGCTGGTATTCCCGACAGTTAACACCGGTTGGGTAGCCGAGCAAACCGGTAAGATCCGCCTGATCCGGGACGGGCAACTAACTGATGCGGTGGTTTTAGATACCAAAAGCAAAATGGTAAGGATAAACTCAGGTTACGAAGAAAAGGGATTATTAAACATAGCCCTGCATCCTAAGTTTAGCGCCAATGGTAAGTTCTATCTTTTTACAGCCGACCTACCACTACACAAAACCCGGCTAACAACCGCAAATTCGATCATACCGATGTGGTAGCCGAATATAAAATGCTGCCAAACTCGGACAAGGCTGATCCCAATAGCGAGCGTATCATCTTAACACAAGACAAACCCGACGGCAATCATAACGGCAGCGGGATTGTATTTGGTGCCGATGGGTACCTATACGTAACTTTTGGCGATGGCGGCGGTCAGCATGACCAGCACGGCACTATCGGCAACGGACAAGATATGAATACCGGTTAGGTAAAGTACTGCGGATCAATGTAGATGTGGACGGTACTTATAGCGTTCCGGCGGATAACCCATTTGTGGGTAAAGAGGGCATAAAGCCGGAGATCTGGGCATCTGGCTTCCGTAACCCCTACCGGATAACGTTGGATAAGGCCTCGAAAAACTGTTTATTGGCGAGGTTGGACAGGATACCCGGGAAGAAGTTGACATATTGCAGAAAGGCGCTAACTACGGCTGGCGTTTGGTGGAAGGCAACCATTGCCACAACCCGGCTACCGGTTGCAGCTTTACCGGGACGACCGCCCCTATCACCGAATATCACCATAGCGAAGGGGTATCTGTTTTAGGCGGCTATGTTTATAACGGAAAAGATGTACCTTCCCTAAAAAATAAATACCTGTTTGGCGACTGGACCGGCCCGGTGTGGTACCTGCAAAAAGCAGGCAGCAAGTGGGCA
>NZ_JABFCR010000066.1:0-18549 GCF_013087555.1 Mucilaginibacter humi | reverse complement strand
TATGAGCCACATTACCCATGTGGGTATGTTTAGCCTTTTTATGTGTTAATGTATTGTAAATAAATTTTGCTCTTCAGGGGGCAAATTTCATGATCAGCTTTGTTGCCGTTGATTGCCGATTGAGTTAATGGTTTATTTCACACTGGCATAACTTACCTAACTCACACACCAGGTCGGCATCACCGGGCAATGGTTCGATACTTTTCCGATCGTAGGAGAAGCCGCAACTTATCACCATACATTCGGTAATTCGAAAACACCGCCAGTACCAAATAGCCTTTCGACAAAGGCAGCTTTTGAGCCTTAGACACCTGGTTTACGCGTAGGACGACGGCGCATCAAATGCCGATATAACGTATGATAGCGATCATTGTTTAGCATGTGCCCCATACAAATGCCTTTTACCTGTTGCCTAAGCGTTGGTCGAGCAATGGGCTTGCTCTTTATGAGCCACATTACCCATGTGGGTATGTTTAGCCTTTTTATGTGTCTCTACCAAAAACGAGATACTAAGTATTATAAGTAATCAACAACCCGATGTTATTGGCATACAAGAGTTTTATAGCCGCAAACGTGGTCAGTATGCAATAATTGATTCTATGAAAAAAATCATGGGTTCTGCTAATTATTATTTTGAAAATTTTGGTGGGAGCGAAGATGAAAAATTGGGTAATGCTATTTTTCAAAATTTCCAATTATTGCAAAAGGGCTTTTGCAGCTATCGCCATTATATAGCGGGAACCAATGTTTATATGCCGATATCAAACAAAACGATCATATTTTCAGAGTTTATAGCGTACACCTTCAATCCATACAGTTTGAACCGGCCGACTATAAGTACATAGATACGGTAACCCAAAAAGGCAAACCCGATTTTAGCTCGACCAAGCGCTTAGGCGGCAAATTAAAAGAGCATTTATTAAACGTAGCGAACAGGTGGCTTTAATAAGGGCACATGCTAAACAATGTCCATATCCATACATTATATCCGGCGATTTTAATGATACGCCATCATCCTACGCAGTAAACCAGATGTCTAAAGGGCTCAAAAACACCTTTGTCGAAAAAGGCTTTGGCCCTGGCCGTACCTACAACGGTGATTTTCCGAATTACCAGATAGACTATATTATGGTGTCGCCGCAATTTAATGTTGCGAGCTATACTATTGTCGAGAAAAAGTTATCAGACCATTACCCGGTAATTGCCGACCTGATGTTAAAGTGAGTGGTTGATTGTGTAAATAGTTGATTAAGTTATACCAGTGTAAAATAAAACCATTAACTCAATCAACTTAATCTAACCGCTTAACTAAAACTGAAAAATCGTAAGTTTGCCCCCATGAAACAAAATTTATTTGTTTACAATACATTAACACGCAAAAAAGAAGAATTTAAGCCGCTTAATGCCCCGCATGTGGGTATGTATGTATGCGGTCCTACTGTTTATAGTGATGTACATTTAGGCAACTGTCGTACCTATATCTCGTTCGATTTGATTTTCAGGTATTTGATGCTGCTTGGCTACAAGGTGCGCTATGTGCGTAACATTACCGATGCAGGCCACTTAGAGGGTGATGCCGGTGACGAGGGCGAAGATAAGATCTCTAAAAAAGCAAAGCTGGCACAGTTGGAGCCAATGGAGATCGTGCAAAAATACTCGGTTGGGTTTCATGACGTGATGCGCATTTTTAACACACTACCACCAAGTATTGAACCTACGGCTACCGGCCATATTAGTGAACAGATTGAACTGGTAAAGCTGATACTGGAAAAAGGCTATGCCTATGAGGTTGACGGCTCTATATATTTCGATGTAGAAAAGTATAATAAAACTCAGGACTACGGCATACTTAACGGCCGTAATTTGGAGGACCTGCTGGTAAATACCCGTACATTAGGCGGGCAGAACGATAAACGCGGCCCGCTTGATTTTGCCTTATGGATAAAGGCGAAGCCCGAGCATTTGATGAAATGGCCCTCGCCGTGGGGCGTTGGTTTCCCCGGCTGGCATTTAGAGTGTTCTGCCATGAGCCATAAGTACCGGGCGATCAGTTTGATATTCATGGCGGCGGTATAGACTTGATGCCTACGCATCATACTAATGAAATTGCGCAAAATGTGGCCAGCTGCGGTAAAAACCCCGCTACTTACTGGATTCATACCAATATGCTTACGGTAAACGGGCAAAAAATGTCAAAATCATTAGGCAACAGCTTTTTGCCGCATGAACTTTTACGGGAGAGCATTCTATATTAGACCGGGGTACAGCCCAATGACCGTGCGTTTCTTTATGCTGCAGGCGCATTACCGCAGTACGCTTGATTTTGGTAACGAAGCCATGGAAGCGTCGGACAAGGGCTTTAAACGATTGATGAACGCGGTTGGGTTATTAGATGGATTGAAGTCATCAGCAACCTCGGACGTTGATATGGCGGCTTTACAGCAACGCTGCTATGATGCCATGAATGATGATTTTAACAGCCCGGTTTTAATAGCCGAATTGTTTGAAGCCACACGCATTATTAATTCGGTACACGATGGTAAACTGAAAGTAGATGCTGATAATTTAGAAATTTTAAAAAACATCATCGCCACTTTTGTGTTTGATGTTTTGGGATTAAAGGATGAGCAAGCCGCAAATGATGATCTCCCAAAGTCTTGAACCTGATAGTTACCTTGCGTAACCAGGCAAAAGCCAATCAGGATTATGCTACCTCTGATAAAATACGCGATGGCCTGCAAAAATAGGCTTCCAGTTAAAGGATAGTAAAGAAGGAACAAACTGGAGTAAAATTTAATTCAGTTTTTAACGTTAATATAAAAATTAAAAGCAGATACATTAGTCCGTACAAAATATGCGGACTATATTAACTACAAATCACACACAATGAAAAAAAACATACTGGCCGCCATCTGTTTTATTTGTTCAGCATCAATTGCTGTAGCACAATTGCCTGCCAAGGTTAGTAAAGTAGTAGAGGCCGAGGAAAGCTTTAACAAATTAGTAGCAAAAAAGGCATGAAAGAAGGCTTTTTAGCCGTTGCCGATCCGGATGGTATTGTATTCAGACCCAAGCCAGTTAAGATCACTGATTTTTATGCGAACATTGAAAAGCAAGCCGGTTCATTAAGTTGGACACCAAAAATTGCCCGCATTTCCTACAACGGCGATTTGGCATTTACGGCCGGCCCGTATGTATACCAAAATGGTAAAAGTGACGATGATAAAGTTTATGGCGATTATGTATCTGTATGGCGTACTGATGGCGACGGTAAATTAAAGCTGTTAATAGACTTAGGAATTCAACATCCCGAGGCTGAGAAAGATGCGCTAATCGATTTTAAAGAACCCGATGCTACTAAAAACCGGTGTTAAATAAAGATCCGTTTAATGGTAAAACCATTATACTGGCTACTGATAAATCAATGAACCAGGCTTTAACAATATCGTCATTAGGTGCTTATAAAGAGTTTTTAAGCCCTGAGGGTCGTTATTATTTTCCCGGTTTTCAGCCAATGACCGGTAGTGACAGGATCTTAAAGTTTTTAAACAACGAAGCTATCAGCATATCAGCCGAAACTATCAGCGGCGGCCGTTCAACCAGTAATGATTTGGCTTATACCTATGGCCGTGCCCGTATTAAAAAAGGCAATATCGTTAGCAACTTTAACTATGTACGAATCTGGGAGCTTGATGCTACCCATAAATGGAATGTCCTGCTGGAAGTATTTTCGGCGATAGAAAATTGATTTGAAGATTATCATAAACAGAAAAGGCGAACCATTTGGTTCGCCTTTTCTGTTTATTTTTTTGTCATTCTGAGCGATAGCGAAGAATCTTATACGTTTTACTTATCGCGCTTACAAGATCCTTCGCTATCGCTCAGGATGACAATGAGGGTTAAAATAACTGCTCAATAATATCATCAGTAGACAATCCTTCGGCTTCTGCATGGTAACTGCGTACAATACGGTGGCTTAGTATAGGTTTGGCTACGGCCTGCACATCTTCAATATCCGGCGAGTATTTTCCGTTGATAACCGCGTGGCACTTGGCACCCAATATCAGGAACTGCGACGCGCGTGGGCCGGCTCCCCAGTTTAATAAACGTTTAACGTTAGGCGCAGCAAATTCGCCATCGGGGCGGGTTTTTGCAACCAGCTTTACCGCGTATTCCAATACATTGTCGGCAACCGGGATATTTCTAACCAATTGCTGGAAATAAATGATCTGCTCGGCATTTAATATTTTACTTACGCTTTGCTGTGCAGTACTGGTTGTATTTTTAACGATTTGAAGCTCTTCTTTAAACGATGGATAGTTCAGCGATACTTTGAACATAAAACGATCCAGCTGCGCTTCAGGAAGCGGATAGGTGCCTTCCTGCTCAATTGGGTTTTGGGTAGCTAATACAAAAAATGGTTTCGCTAACTTATGCGTAACCCCTGCGGCAGTAACCGATTTTTCCTGCATTGCTTCTAACAGTGCAGCCTGCGTTTTAGGCGGTGTGCGGTTAATCTCGTCAGCCAAAATAATATTGGAGAATACAGGGCCGGGGATAAACTTAAAACTCCGGTCCTCGCCCAGTATTTCGGACCCGATAATGTCCGAAGGCATCAGGTCGGGCGTAAATTGTATGCGGTTAAAATCGAGGTCAAGGACCTGCGATACCGTTTGCACCAGCAAGGTTTTTGCCAGCCCCGGTACACCAACTAATAAACAATGTCCGTTGCTGAAAATGGATATCAGCACAAACTTTACAACTTCATCCTGCCCAACAATTACATTACTTATTTCTGTACGTATTTGCTGATAAGCATGTTTTAAAGCATCGGCTGCTTCTACATCGGACTTGTGTTGCATAATTTTTTACGGTTTAGCCTGTGCAGTTGTTGTTGGTGTGGCCCAATCTTTCAATACCGCGCACCCCTGATATTGCGGGTCGATTTTTATATAAGTTTCTTTCCTTTTTTAGCAAACCACTGGCTAACGGTGCGATTGATTTTATCATCAGTAGCGTATGCTTTTAATTTAGGGAAATCCTGCTCTAAATTAGCTTTATGTGCATTAGTAACCGATTTTAAATAAAATATCCGGTAGCTTTTTTGCCCGTACGATCTGTGAATAATACTGGTTTTGATATGCCGCCGGCCTTCATGGTATCAACCACCAAAGCTATCTGCGGGTCAAGCTTATCGGTAGGGATATAAGTGGTACGTGTCTCGCCTTCCGGGTTGATGATCATACCGCCATTATACTTGGTTTCTTTACTGTCTGAGTAGAATGATGCCGCGCTCGAAAAGAAATCAACCTTGCGGTTTTTATCTATCAAATTATATACGGTATCGGCTTTGCCTTTTGCTCTTTCCAAACTTGCAGCCGTTGTTGGCGGCGTGATCAGGATATGGCGCACGTGTACCTGCTCGCCGCGGCGCTCTAATACCTGAAGGAAGAAAAAACCATAGTCGGGCGACTCAAACACCGGCGAATATTCACCTGCTTTTAGCCTGAATGCCCATCCTGTAAATTCTTTAACAAATGTATTCCTATCGGCAAAACCAACATCACCACCCTGTGGTGCCGATCCGGGATCCTGCGAATAGGCGGTAGCCAACGTGGCAAAATCTTCGCCTTTTTTAATCCTGTCCAACAGGTCCTGCGCTTTCTGGCGATAAACATCTTTTTCTTCCTTGCTTAATTTAGGCTCAAAAACGATCTCGGCTACTTCAACTTCTTTATTGAAAGTTGGCAGGCTGTCCTTAGGCATCCGGTTAAAAAATCTTTAACATCCTGCGGGGTGGTATTCAGTTTTTCGGTGATATGTGCCTTCATTTTTTCGGCAACCATCATCTCTCGTACATCAGGGCGAATCTCTTCTTTATATTGTAATAATGACCGGCCCAAAAACTGCTCCAACCGTTCCTGTCCGCCGGCGCGTTGGGTCATACCACGCATACGGCGGTCAACCTCGTTATCAACCTCGTCTGATTTTACTTCGATACTATCAATAGCAGCTTGTTGTACCAATAATTTTTGTGTTATTAAGCTCTGGCTAATAAGCACTTATCAGGATGCACATTTTGGATGACATACTGCGCATTTAATAATTCAATATCTGATTTTAATATAACACTATTGCCTACTACTGCTACAATTTTATCTAATACTATTTTCTGCTGCGCATTAGCGGCAGATGCAAACAAAACAACACTTAAAACAACTATCCCAAACTTTCTCATTTATCCTATTTAAATATACTGCGGATTTGTGTCCGCAAAAACGTCCCGAATTTCGGTAAAATTTATTAATTATAACTGCTAACCAGGGTGTTTTAATAACCGCAGATTTATAATAATGCGAATATGCCAATAAAGCTTCAAACACTTTAACTATTTTTGGTTAAAATTTGTTAAAGTGAGATCAGAGAACCCGGCAGCATTAAGGTTTATATTAGAGGATGATATCTACCTGCTGCAAAGTGATAAAGCGGCTATAAATCAAACACCTGTAACTCCTGTTGAGATTAGTGCGCCAGCGGTAATACCATCTGCACCGGCTGCTGCCACTGCTACGCTACCAGAGACCGCCGCTACCGCCGCTGCCACTCTACCAAATACCCCGGAAGTTACTGTTACAGGAACGCCTGCCGTACAGTTTAATTATATGGGTAGTAATAAAAAACGTTTTTTAATAATAACCCATTACCCTACCGAGAACTTTATAGCCGCCGACCACCTTGCCGCGTTGCAAAATATATTGAAGCGACTGGCATATGAGATAGATGACGTGGCGATATTAAACTTAGCTAAAGCTGCAATTACAACCGTTACCGACATAGTAGCTTACTTTAAACCCGAAAAGCTATTGATATTAGGTGAAGCCGCCGTGCCTGCCGGTATGGGTGTGCCGCCGGTTAATCAGTATAAAAAAATGAAAAACGGTGTGTTTTTGCGCAGCTTTAGCTTTGATGAAATGATGAGCAGCACCGACAATAAAAAAGTGTTTTGGGAACAAATGAAGAATTTATAATGCAGCAATTAGTATTTGCCACCAACAACGCTCATAAACTGGAAGAAGTGTCTGCCATCCTTCGACAGGCTGAGGATGATAAACGCATAGAATTGTTAAGCCTAAATGATATTAACTGCCGGGATGATATTGCCGAAACGGGTATTACCTTCAGGGAAAATGCATCGATAAAAAGCCATTATATTTATGATAAGTATGCTGTTAATTGCTTTGGCGATGACAGCGGATTAGAAATAGATGCCTTAAATGGCGATCCCGGTGTTTACTCGGCACGCTATGCAGGCGAACACAGCAATCATGCGGCTAATATTGAAAAGGTATTGCAGAATTTACAAGGGGTAACAAACCGCAAGGCGCGTTTCCGTACAGTAATATCATTAGTATGGAACGGTGATGAACATTTTTTGAGGGAGCGGTTGAAGGAACCATCCGTACAGAAATAAGCGGTACTGCCGGTTTTGGCTATGATCCTATTTTTCAACCCGATGGCTATACCATAACCTTTGCCGAAATGACCATGGCAGACAAGAACGCCATAAGCCACCGCGCTATAGCAGTTGAAAAACTTGTCTCATTTTTAAATACGCTGTAACTCAATTTGTCATTTCGATACGAGGAACGAGTGAGAACTTCTCTCTTGAGCGCCAGCGAAAAAATCTTATACACCTTGCTATATTTCGCACGTTTAAGATTTCTCACTACGTTTCGAAATGACAAATCTATAAGAGTATTAAGGCTTTAAAATTATCGAGCGCCGCTGCTGGGTAACCGTATCTTTAACTACGCTGTCTTTAGGCGCTTTAAGGTTGGTTGGTTTATTAATTACGCCATCCTTTTGCATTTTCAAAGCAGGCTGCTCATTGCTAACAGTATCCTTACTTAATTTAGCAGCACCCGCTTTTACAGGTAACGGTTTGCTCCCTTTCTTAGTTGCAGTGCCGGGTTTGGCGGCAGGCTTTTTAACCACAACCGGTTTTTGATTATATCCCGATAAGATAGCTTCCTTTGATACCGGCCTGTCTTTTGGCTTCCAGATAAAGCCTTTCAATATTTTGTCCTCCTCTTTTACCTTGTTTAATGGCATGCCGTGGCCTTCGTATTTCCCAACAAAGCCGTTGTTACTTATTTCGCCATTGTCGAAATTAAAAAATGCTTTGCCGCTAACCGTGCGCGACATATCGGTCACTACATTTTTAACACTATCGCGTTTAAAATAAATGGTTTCGGCATTGCCGGTAATTACAAACCCGTTTAACTTATTGTTTTTGAAAGTGCCGTGCATCATTTTGCCTCCGGCCTGGTTGTAAAAGGTCGAGTCGTTTTTTTCAAGGTTGACAATAAACGCCGCAGGGTACATATCCGGGTTATCCAGCTTTTTATTCTTCATCTGCAGGTTAATGGTATCGCCTGATAATTGTGAGCCCTGTGTCCAGATCATCGGGTTTACATACATGCGGATAGTGGAATCGCTGGTACTATAAAACATCGAGTCGGCCTTAGCCTGCAAGTCAGACTTGAACAGCTTGGCATGATTATATCCCCTAACTATCCTTATATGCGAAGTATCGGTCAAGGGCTTCGGCATCCGTAAAGCAATAGAATCAGCCTTGTGTTTAGCTTTAAGCGAATCCTGCGGGCTTAATTTAATAACCGGAGCTTTCACAACCGGTTTCGGCACAACCTTAGGTGCCGGTTTTGGTGCGCGCGGTTTTGGCTTACCAAAATAATCAGGATGCATAAATGTGGTATCCTTTGGGAATGGGATTGGCTCGTGCTCTATATACTTAGGCGGAGTTTTATACATAAAAGACGGTTTCTTTTTAACCGCTTTAATGGATGTATCTATATGAGTCGCGTCATACTGTTTTTGCTTTAATATTTTAAAATCCTTGTAGGTCATTACCCGGGTTTTTAAAGTATCCGCAGCAAAAAACAGTGAGTCGTACCGTATGCCCGGTTTAGGTTTTTCTTCTTTCCTAATGGTATCAGCAAACTTGTATACAATTTGTGGCGTAACGCTTGGCGGCGGTGGTGGGGTGCGTTTAACCATTGGTTGTGTATTGGGGCCTTTAACCTGTGGCATAGTTGTATTAACAGGTGGTGATACAACCGGTTTTTTAACTGGTGGCGACGTAACCTTAACCGGTGACTTTTTGGGCGCAGTAGTACCCGGAGCCTTAGCGGGAAGTTTCTTTGCTATCGAGTCGGCCGTGCTTTTTATGGCTTTATTATTTGATGGGATAACTTGCCCCACACCGGGCAGCTTTTTTGTAACAGAATCTGTAATGCCTTTTAAGGTAAGTTTTTTATCTGCCGGTAGGGCATTGGCAGCGGTAGCTTTTTTGTCAGGCTGTCAATAGCGCCTGCCTTAGCGTTTTTAAGTAAAGAATCGGCACGCAGTTTTTTAGCAACAGAATCTGTTGTTGGCTTTTTTACGGCACTACTATCCTCGGTTACAAATATCATGTAGGCATTATCTGTCACCCATGCCTCTTCGTTCGATTTATGGTACACCCCCAGCTCGCCCTTAAGGGTCATCCTGTCCTGGGTATCATTAAAAGTTACATGCTTAACCGCGCGGCCGTAGCCTTTCAATCTATCATAAAACAAACTATCGCCCCGTAATGACTTTGTTTTATTAATATATAAGTTCCGCTTACCAAAAGCGGCCTGCTCGGTTACGGTGTTGTAAGTACCATTTTCTGTATATAAAACGTCCTTATCCTTACCGGTTATAATGGTTGGCCCATAAAAATAGGTAATTCGGGTACCCGAATTGTAACGCATGGTATCCGTTTTTATAACTGCATCAGGCGTAGTACAAACCACATCGTACCTAAAATAAGCATCGCGGGTGAACGAAAAATAATAACCGTTTTTACTTACAAGCGTATTGCCTTTATTTACCAGTTTGCCACCCTCAATATAGGTTCCTATACGGGTAGCGGTGTTGTAGGTAAAGTTGTCGGTAGTTAAGGTGGCGTCTTTATCAACCATTATAACATGGTTGGTTAATGTGGCTAATTTGGTGTTACCATCGTAGTGTAACAGGTCCGAGTAAATATGCACCGTGTCGCCCTGGTTTATTACCACATGGCTAAAGGCATCAACCAGGTTTAAATCGGGATAAAAATAGGCGCTGTCTGATGTTAAGGTAGAATAGTCTTGTTTAAACACCCCGTTATGTACTTTTATTATCCGCTGGTTACCACCCCCGGCGCAGCCACCATCTCCATGGTCGACGAGCTAATTAGATTAACCCGTGATTTGCTTTGACCTAAAACAGCCATCGCCGACAATAAAAACAATAAACTTAAGACGTATTTATTCACTACTGCAAAATTAGTTTTTTGTTGGGGTTATTAAATTAATAATTTTGATGATGCTCCCGGATAAAAAATTCACCGATTTTATTGACCAAAACGGCCTGTTTGAACGTAACGGAACGTTGCTGGCGGCCGTAAGCGGTGGAATGGATTCTGTATTGATGGTTCATTTATTACTATCATCGGGGTATAAATTTGCTATTGCGCACTGTAATTTTCAATTGCGGGGCCATGAAGCCGATGCCGACCAGGCATTTTGTAAGCAACTGGCCCAGCAATGTAAGGTGCCTTTTCATACTATAAACTTTGATACCCAAAACTATGCCACAGCCAACAAAATATCTATACAGATGGCGGCGCGCGACCTTAGGTATCAATGGTTTGAGCAAATAAGGCTGCAGCATAACTACACTGCCATCGCGCTTGCGCACCACCAAAACGATGCAATTGAAACAATATTGTTAAACCTGGTGCGCGGCACCGGTATTGCCGGTCTGCATGGTATCCTGCCAAAAAACGGCTGGCTGGTAAGGCCCTTGCTATTCTTATCCCGCCAGAAATAGAAAAACTGGTAACTGATAATTGTTATCCTTATGTTGAAGATAGTTCGAACGCGTCGGTAAAATATGCACGTAATATGTTACGGCATGAGGTTATACCCATGCTAAAGAAACTTAACCCCGGCCTGGAGAAAACATTCGAGAACAACCTGCAACACTTCCGCGACCTGAAACTTTGCTTGAATTACGCATTACCGAATTAAAGGCGCAACTGTTTTCCTATCGGGATGGGGATGTGCTGATAGCAATTAATGCCGCTAAAGTTTTGAACCCTCAAAGGCTATTGTTATTTAAATTACTGCAGGGCTTTGGGTTTAATGAAACAGCTGTTGACGACTTGATATCGGCATTAGACAAACATTCGGGCAGGGTGTTTGAGTCGGATAGTTTTACACTGATAGTGGACCGGGATAATTTAATTATCACCCCCAAAATAAAGCAGAACAACCGGATGTAAGTATCACCGCCGGTGATCATACCATTAATTATGGCGACTATAAATTAACTATTTTACACGATGATACACCGCTGATCATCAAAGACAACCCGTTGGCTGTTTCGGTTGATGCGGATAAATTGAGCTATCCGTTAAGCATCCGTACCGGCAGCAGAGCGATAGTTTCCGGCCGTTGGGGATGAAAACAAAAAAGAAGCTAAGCGATTTTTTTATCAGCCTTAAAATACCCCTTCACCAAAAAAGCCAGTGCCTCTGTTGATAAATGGCAACGGCGAAATTATATGGGTAGGTGGTGCCAGACTTGATGACAGATATAAAGTAACCAAAAACACCAAAAAAGTAACTATCTTCGAATTGTATAAAGTAAAATAATTTGAAGATTGGCACATTTTCAAATTCTCAAATTAAATAATGAGCGATAAAGTAATCTTTACAGAGAAGCAATACCGGGACGCGAGTTTATTCCACTGTCTATCCGTTTAGTGTTGGCTATATTTTGTTTTGCTGCCTATACTTTTACAGCAGTAGGCGACTCGAACGGCGATCTGTTAGCCGTTGTAGGTTTCGCTATCCTGGTCATCTCTATAGTTATGGGTTTCCCGGTGCATTTTAAAACCGGGGTTGAGAATAAAAGCATCATACTAAATGGTTTGTGGACAAGCCGCCCGGTAAAAATAGACCTAAACAGCATTGTAAAAGCTGAGGTAGCCCCGTATAGTAAATACCGGTTAACAACCCGGTTTATAACCTGCACAGCAAAGGCACCATCCGTTTTTTTGCGGCCGGCCGGGATGCGGTACATCTTACCGATAGAGATGGCCTGGTTTACATTATAGGCTCACAACATCCTAATGAGTTTTTAAGGGCCATAAAGGCCGAAATGGGCGGGAAGCTGTAACCCAGTCCCTTAGTCATGACAATCAACAAATTTATTAACCGGATATCTCTTACGCTTATAATTGGCCTGGGCTGTGTTTTTAATGCATTGGCCGTGCAAAACCGACTGGATACGGCCGCGGTGGTTGTACCGCTTGGTGGTAATGCCTTTGTTGGCCCACAGGCTAAAGCTGTAATAAATGAGCATGGGCTTAGCAACTGGACTAATGGCGAAGATGTTGTAACGGTTTATGTTCGCCCCGAAAAAGCGGGTAGCCTGCACATTGGTTTTAAAATGAGCGTACCAACCGGCGAAAGCAACATAAGCGTAAAGGCAGCCGGGCATACGCTCACTAAAAAAATAGCTGCTGCGGGATATAACGTAGTTTTTTTTGGCGAAATAAATATCGATAAACCGGGCTACTTAAAAATAGAGCTACGGGGCTTATCTAAAACAGGAAGTGTTTTTGCCGATATTGACGATATGATATTGATAGGCACCGCCCTTAAGGATGGCGCGGCTTATGTAAATAATAATAAGGACAATTACTTTTATTGGGGACATCGTGGACCGTCGGTGCATCTGAACTATGCCGTACCTGAAGCGGCAAAAAATACGACAGAATGGTTCTATAATGAAGTTACCGTACCGGTTGGTAATGACGTTATTGGCTCGTATTTTATGGCTGATGGGTTTACCGGCGGTTATTTTGGGATGCAGGTAAACAACGCCGACACCCGGCGCATTTTATTTTCGGTATGGAGCCCTTATACTACAGATGATCCGAAAACTATTCCAGAGAGCCTTAAGGTAAAACTGTTAAAAAAGGTGAAAGAACGCATGGCGGCGAGTTTGGCGGCGAAGGCGCGGGCGGGCAAAGTTATTTAACCTTCCCTTGGGTGGCCGGCAAAACCTACTGCTTTTTAATGCACGCGCAGGGCGATATCGCAGCCGAAACAACTATTTATACTGCCTATTTTAAACCGTTAGATTCAGACGAGTGGATTTTGGTGGCCAGTTTTAAGCGCCCGCAATCAGGATCGTACCTAAAAGACCCGCATTCGTTTTTGGAGAACTTTGATCCTAACCAAGGCGACAAAGCCCGCAAGGTACTTTTTGGTAACCAATGGATAGTTGATATTGAAGGTAAATGGTATCCGCTAAACGATGCCTTGTTTACCGGCGATAATACTGCCGGGGTAAACTATCGTAAAGACTATGCCGGTGGCGTACAAGGCGAGCAATTTTACCTGCGTAATTGCGGTTTCTTTGATGATTTTGTGCCACTTAAAACATCGTTTACAAAAACACAATCTACCCAAAAACACCCTGACATCGATTTTAACAAATTGCCTTAAATAAAAAAAAGGAAACCTTAGCGGGTTTCCTTTTTTAACTGGCTGCTACTTAATACAGCAACTGCCATTATTTTTCAATCCAATCTCACGCAGGCGCTCATCCGGTACTCGCCGGCAGTGATATCGCTATATAATTTTGGATGCTCGGCATCAACAGTTGACGGTAACGAGGTCAGGTCCATATCAGACACCGGGTGTAAAAAGAACGGCACCGAGTAACGCGAATTTTTCATCAGTTCGCGCGGTGGGTTAACCACACGGTGGGTGGTTGATTTTAGCTTGTTATTGGTTAAACGCTGCAACATATCGCCTACGTTAACTACCAAATCTTCGCCATGCGCTTTTACCGGGAACCAGCTACCGGTACGGGTAAGCACTTCCAGCCCATCGGCACTGGCGCCTATCAGTAGGGTGATAAGGTTAATATCCTCATGGGCGCCGGCACGTACCGCGTCGGCAGGTACAGCATCCGGGTTCTCAATAGGGAAATAATGCAGCGTACGTAATATCGAGTTGCCGTTATTTACTTTGTCATCAAAGTAATGCTCGTCAAGCCCTAAGTAAACTGCAATGGCCTGCAATAATTGTTTGCCAATATTTTCCAGTTTTTTGTATATCTCTAAAGTGGTCGGGTTAAAGCCGGGCAGCTCTTTTACTACCGTGGTTTTCCGGGTATTCGGCTTTAAGTTTATCATTACCCTCAACGGTTTGGCCTATCTGCCAAAACTCTTTCAGGTCGGGGGTTTTAAAGCCCTTGGCAGTTTCTTTGCCTTTGCCGGTATAGCCGCGCTGTCCCGCAAGCTCAGGTATCTCATAGCTTGATTTTACACTATCAGGCAACGCAAAAAGAGCTTTAACCTGTGCATATAATTCGTCAATCAACTCTTTGCTTAAGCCGTGGTTGGTAATAGTAACAAAACCGGTTTCGTTAAAAGCCTTGCCAATATCGTCCGAAAATTGTTTGCGCTCTGCTTCGGTACCATGTGTATAGGTATTCAGGTCAAGGCGTGGGATATTTATTTCTGTGCTCATAGTATATCGATAAATAAAGTGTAAAAATATTTAAATAAAAGCAGTTTACTATAAAAGTGCTAAAGTTTGTCGCTTTAAACAATGGTTGGTTGCAATAAGTATCTTTTCTATATTTAGGCATCTTTATGAAACGCCTTTACCTGCTTTTAATAATTCTGTCTGCGGCCTCCATTGGTTGGGCCCGGGATACCCTAAAAAGCAATTTCAATAAATACTATCCTGTTAACCAATTAAAGACAGACTTTGTTTTTTTCAAAACGGCATTACAAAAGGCGCACCCAAGCCTCTACAGATATCAACCTAAAGATTCCGTTGACTTTTATTTTAAGCAAGCTGAAACGACGCTTGACCATCCTATGAATGAGTTGGAATATTGGGAAGTTCTCCAATCCATCATTGCAAAAATAGGCTCAGGCCATACTGATTTATCCTTTTCGAAAGAAACTGCCCAGCACCTCAAAGCCAGCACTCGAAAGATATTGCCATTTGTTATTTATACAGAAAATAACAGGCTATATGTAAGCCATGCCATCCAGCCGAAAGACTCCCTTCTAAAGCCCGGCAGCGAAATACTGGTGATCAACAATCAACGCGGTACCGATATCTTAAAGCAGATGCAGGATCTGGAATCAGGTGATGGATATAGTACCAGTTTTAAAGATTATAAGATAGAACGCACCTTTAATGCTTTATATAATCTTTTACATGGCGATCAGTCGCAATTTTTGATTACCTACAGTCATAAGGGTACGATCACAACAAAATTATTTAAGGCCATAACTGGCAAAACAGTCAGCCGTGGCGGTAATAATTTGCCGCAGGTTAGTTATCCTGCAGATATGCCAGCTACGGCTTTATTACGGGTGCCCAATTTTGAGTATAAAGATTATTTTGCGCTGCATGCTAAACTATTTAAAGATATAAAACAGCATAATAGTAAACAGCTGGTTATTGATTTGCGTGGTAATACCGGTGGTAAACACTTAGTCGCTTGTGATCTGATGCAATATTTTATGAAAAAGATTTCAAGTTTGGCCTGGCCCAGAAACTTTTGTAGCAGTGAACGATTTTAAGCATTTGGCTGAGAAAACAGAAAAAGGAGAAGTCTCCATAGACAAACTGGAAAGGGTCAGTCGCAGCCTCAACAGGCAAATAGCGTATAATGAAATACGATGGCTTAGAGGTGGTGGGTTTGAAGGAAGTGTTTATCTGCTTGTTGATGGCGGAACTTATTCGGCAGCGGCATTAGTTGCAGCGGCTGTAAAAAGTCAGAGCGATTGTGTAATTATAGGCGAAGAAACCGGCGGCGGTGCTATGGGCTGCGATGGCGGCGCATTCGCTACTATAACCTTACCTGTGACAAGGTTGGAACTGCATATACCGCTTTTGTGGATTTATGCAGTAGATAAAGATCATAATTACGGTTACGGTGTAACGCCTGACATAGTTATAACTACTGAAGATAAGGAAAAATACTTTTCACAAGGGCTCAATCCTACTATTGAAGCTTTGAAAACAACTATTATTGCCGCGGATAAAAAAGCGCAATAACCTAACACTCCTTCTTATTTAAAAACAATTGCTACACTAAACGTTTTATAGTTTGTTATGTCCATATAATAAAGGCGTAAGCCTGTTAAACATACTACTATGAAAATCTTAAATAAAATATGGGGTGTTAGCCTGTTGGCATTGTTGCTGATAGTAGCCGCCCCGCATATAAGTAAGGCACAGGATGAATATATTTCTGAGCAGGACTTTTATGATGAGCTGGCACCTTACGGTACCTGGGTTAGCGACCCGCAATATGGCGATGTTTGGATTCCGGATGTTGCCGGAGATTTCAGGCCTTATCAAACCCGGGGCCATTGGGTATTAACAGACTATGGTAATACCTGGGTATCTGAGTATCCCCGGGGATGGGCAACCTTCCACTACGGCCGCTGGCGCTATGATGATTATTACGGCTGGGAATGGATCCCGGTTATGAATGGGCCCCTGCCCTGGTTAGCTGGCGCCATGGCGGCGGTTATTATGGCTGGGCACCTTTAACACCGGGATAAGTATCGACCTGTCGTTTGGCAGCAGTTACCGGGTGCCTGACAGCTATTGGGCGTTCGCTCCCGAAGCTTATATCAATCGCCCTAATATTTATAATTATTATGTGCCGCATACAAGAGTGGTTAATATCATCCGTAATACAACGGTAATAAATAACACGTATTACAACGGTGGCCGCCGTTATATTGCCGGGCCAAGGGCTATCGATATCCAGCGCTATACACACCAGCGTCCACGTGTTTACAGTATAAATAATGCTTCAAGACCGGGTACTATTAATGTGCAAAATAATACGGTCAGCATTTTCAGGCCGGCGGTTAGGCGCACCGGTGACGCCCGCCCGCAACGGGTAGTTGATGCCAATGCCTACAAGCAACAAAACCCTAACCAGGTATTGCCCGTCGCGGCCCCGGTGGCGCGCCGGGTTAATCATGAGAATGCAGCACGACTTGCCAACGTTGCCCGAAACGCAAACGACAATAATAATGTAGTGCGCGTAAACAACAGGCCAAATTATGATGAGCAGGGGCGCCGCCCTGATCAGCAGGTTCGCAGGCCTGACCAGCAACAAAATAACCGGCCAAATGGACAACCCGTTACGCAGCCTGCCCAAAATCAGCCTGATAACAGGCCGGTATTTACACCAAACCGTGGCGGCAGAATCCGGGACAGGCCCAACGCAGGACAGCCGGTACAAACACCACCTGCTCAAACACAACCTGCCCAGCAGACTGTATTTAACAGGGGTGGCGGGCGTAATGACAATGATAACCGCCCTGCGACAAATCAGCCAAATAATGATCTGCAGCAAAAACAACAACAGCTAAATGATGAGCGGCGTACTATGCGCGAGCAGCGGCGCCAGCAGTATCAACGCGAGCAGCAGTTGCAAAGTGTAGGCCAAACCCAGCAAGGTCCTGCAATTAATGGTCAGACGCCGCTACAACAGCAGCAAATGGCCATAAGGGATCAACAGCGCCAATTACGCGAACAGCAAAGGCAGCAGGCGCAACAACAGGCTGCCCAGCAACAACAGGCGCAACGTGCGCAGCAGCAGCAAGCACAACAACAATCTGCTCAGCAACAGGCACAGCAGGCGGCCCAACAGCAACAAGCACAGCGCGAGCAGCAAAGGCGGGCGGCGCAACAAGCGTTGCAACAGCAGCAGTCGCAACAACGCGGCCAGGCCCAACAGCAGGCCGAGCAACAACAACGCGCGCAACGCGAACAACAAAGGCAAGCTCAGCAACAAGCACAGCAACAGCAGCAAGCGCAACAACGCGAGCAGCAAAGGCAGGCGCAACAGGCAGCCCGGCAACAACAGCAACAAGCTCAGCAAGAGCAGCGCGCCCAACAGCAGCAGCAGCAGCAACCACAACGGCAACAACGCAGGCCACCAGAGCCACCGGTAAGGCCGGTTAACTAATAAAGCTTAATGGATATAATGTACAAAGCCGTTCCGGGTTACCGGGCGGCTTTTGTTTGCAGGATAATTAGGAATAAGTAGCACCCCGATTCTTATTCCATAAAAAAAAACCTGCCCCTGTAAACAGGATGCAGGCCCTCACATTTAACCGATCAACAACAAACGATTAAAGATCTTTTACTGTAGATATTACCGGATAAGTTTGTACCGGTAACACTACATATGGAGTATGTTTTTGCCTGTTTTAGCGGTACGACGCTGTAAAGCTTAAATAAAGGCTGATCCCCTGAGGACCAGCCTTTCCTGTTATGGTAAATCTTTATTAACCGCTGGTTTTGATCCATTGGTAGTAAAGGGTCAGCACTTACAAATAATGCACATAATGTTAGGGTTTGTTGTAGCAATCAATCAAATCTAATAATGG
>NZ_JABFCR010000070.1:0-17438 GCF_013087555.1 Mucilaginibacter humi | reverse complement strand
CTACTGGTTTTATATTGCTTTTTGGAGTCGTTTATGCACTTTTTGTGGAAAACGTAGTAAATGATTTACAATTAAATTAAAAGTTTATAATACGTTATGCTTAGCTTTGCACAATTCTAAAGTTGGTTTACAATGGATAGCCTCAATTATATAAATAGCAACAACGCCGCATTTATTGATTCTTTATACGAAGCCTATAAACAAGACCCTGAATCGGTTGAGTTTGGCTGGCAAAAATTTTTTGAAGGGTTTGATTTCGGGCGCGGAGCGCAGGCACCTGCAGTTAGTGCCGAAACACCTCAACATTTTTTAAAAGAGATCAATGTTTTAAACATGATCGATGGATACCGCGGCCGCGGACATTTGTTTGCAAAAACAAACCCGGTACGCGAACGCCGCAAGTATTTCCCCGGTAAAGAACTGGAAACTTTTGGACTGGCCGAGTCTGACCTTGATACTGTATTTAATGCCGGTGTTGAACTGGGTATTGGCCCCGCAAAATTGCGCGACATTGTGGAGATGCTGGAGCAAACCTATTGCGGTACAATAGGTGTAGAGTACTTGTACATCCGCAACCCTATAAAAACAAAATGGTTCCAAAGCAGGATGGAGAGTGTGCGCAATAAGCCATCTTTCTCAAAAGAAGAAAAGAAACTAATGCTGCGGAAAGTAAGTGAGGCGGTTATTTTCGAAAACTTCCGGGTACAAAATTCTGGGTCAAAAACGTTTCTCGTTAGAGGGTGCCGAAGCCTTGATCCCTGCAATGGATTCTGTTATACAAAAGGGTGCAACCACGGGTATCGAAGAGTTTACTATAGGTATGGCTCACCGCGGGCGCTTAAACGTGCTGGCCAACATCATGAAAAAAACCTACAAAGAGATCTTCTCTGAGTTTGAAGGTAAAAACTTTGATGAACACTCTACCGCAAGCGGCGACGTAAAATATCACTTAGGTTTCAGTACCGATGTTGAAGCCGAAAACGGTAAAAAGGTACATTTAAGCTTATGCCCTAATCCATCGCACTTGGAGGCGGTTGATCCGGTTGTTGAAGGCCTAACCCGTTCAAAAATAGATTTCAAATACAACGGCGATCACACCAAGATAGCCCCGATATTAATCCATGGCGATGCTTCTGTAGCGGGCCGGGGTATTGTTTACGAAGTTTTACAAATGGAAAAATTGGATGGTTACCGCACCGGCGGCACCATTCACCGGTTATTAATAACCAAATAGGCTTTACCACCAACTTTGTTGATGCCCGCTCAAGTACTTATTGTACAGATGTGGCAAAAACGGTTTTATCGCCGGTTTTCCACGTTAATGGTGATGATGTGGAAGCATTGGCTTATGTTATAAATATGGCTATGGAGTACCGCCGGGTTTTCCATGATGATGTGTTTATCGATATCCTTTGCTACCGCCGTTATGGGCATAATGAGGCTGATGAGCCTAAATTTACCCAACCGGTATTATACAAAGCCATAGATGCACACCCTAACCCACGCGAGGTTTATTTGAAAAAATTGACTGCCGAAGGGGTTGTTAGTGATGACGAAGCCAAAAAGATAGAAACAGAGTTCCGTAAGAAATTGCAGAGCGACCTGGATGAATCGAAAGCAGAAGACAAGTTTACGGAGTCTATCCCAATGTTTGCCGGTGCACGGGAAGGCCTGCATTTAGCAACCGAAAGAGATTTTAGCGCGCCGGTAAATACCGCCGTATCAAAAGAAGAATTATTGGCTATCGGTAAAAAGTTAACCGACTTGCCTAAAGATAAGGCGTTCTTTAAGAAGATTGAGAAACTTTTTGAGGACCGCAGCAATATGGTTAACAACACCCAAACTTTTGATTGGGCTATGGGCGAGTTAATGGCCTACGGTTCTTTATTAAAAGAGGGACATAAAGTACGCTTAAGCGGCGAGGACGTAAAAAGAGGAACTTTCTCACATCGGCACGCCGTATTAACGCTGGCCGATTCGGAAGAAGAATATACGCCGCTTGATACTATCGGCGGTGAGAAATTCAGCATTTATAACTCGTTATTATCAGAGTACGGGGTATTAGGTTTTGAGTATGGTTATGCGTTGGCAAACCCTAACGCCTTAACTATCTGGGAAGCACAGTTTGGCGATTTCTTTAACGGTGCCCAAACCATTGTTGACCAATATATTGTAAGTGCCGAAACTAAATGGCAACGTGGCAATGGTTTGGTAATGTTATTGCCACATGGTTATGAAGGCCAGGGGTCCGGAGCACTCATCAGCAAGGATTGAGCGTTTTATGGAGCTTTGTGCCGATAATAATATCCGGTAGCGAATTGTACAACACCTGCCAACTTCTTCCACATATTGCGTCGCCAGATCTATCGCGAGTTCCGTAAGCCATTGGTTATTTTTACACCAAAAAGCTTATTGCGTAACCCTAAATGCGTATCGCCGCTGGCTGATTTTACCGATGGAGTATTTAAAGAAGTTATTGATGATACCTACGCTGATCCTAAAAGGTTAAACGCGTATTATTCTGCTCGGGCAAGATCTATTACGATCTTTTAGAGAAACAACAGGCAGACGATCGTAAAGACGTGGCTCTTGTACGTTTAGAGCAGCTATACCCTACACCGGTGCAACAGATAGGCGCTATCCGTGCTAAATACAGCAAAGCCACAGATTTTATCTGGGTGCAGGAAGAGCCGGAAAATATGGGCGCATGGCCGTACCTGTATCGTAAATCGCGTACAGCGGAAGCTTTGAAATTTGATATTATCTCTCGTAATGAAAGTGCGAGTACAGCTACTGGTTTTGCTAAACAGCATGCCGCGCAGCAATTGTATATTATATCAAAAGCATTCGAATCGCCGGCAGGTAAAAAGTAAAAGAGGTGGTTAAAGAAACCACTAACAAAATGGCAACAGCCGGAGCTGATTAATAATATGCTGAAATGGAAATATCTTTTTGTGGCAATTTTGCCTTTTCTGATATTAAGTTGTAAAAAACAAAATAAAAAAGAATTCAAAGAGCCCGAAATTTCTGTTGAAGAAAACCTTGCCACACCAGCGTTGTTGAAATTTAACAATGTTGTAATATTAGGTAACAGCATTACCCATGCAGGCCCAAATCTTCCGTTGGGATGGTACGGCGATTGGGGAATGGCTGCCAGTGCAGAAGAGAAAGATTATGTGCATGTTTTGAAAAAAAGCTTTCAACTGCGCAACCCTGATGTAGTAGTTAAGGCAAAAAATGTACAAGGATTTGAATTAGATTTTACAAGGTATAATTTTGACACGGAACTGAAAAGTTTGAGGGATACCCACCCGGATCTGGTTATATTAAGGATAGGTGAAAACCTGCAGGCAAATATAGATATGAATATATTTGAAAAACGATATCAAGATCTTATCAATTATTTTAAGGCAGATAACCCTAAAGTAATTGTTGTTGGGGTAAGCACTGTGTTTAGAGGTATGGCCGATCACGTAATGATCAAGTACCCTCCGTATGTTTCCCTTGAAACGATAACGCAGGATCCGGCTAATATGGCATTAGGGCTATTTGAAAATGCTGCTGTTTCAGGACATCCGGGTGATACAGGAATGCGGAACATAGCCTCATTAATATGGCTCAAAATAAAAACCCTGAAGTAAATTCCGGGAACAAAATATAACCAACATACTTAAACAATATGAGTTTAGAAATTAAAGTTCCGCCGGTAGGCGAATCAATTACAGAAGTAACGTTATCAAGCTGGTTAAAAAAGACGGTGATACCGTAGCTATGGATGAAGCCATTGCCGAACTGGAATCTGATAAAGCTACTTTTGAGCTTACTGCCGAAAAAGCGGGGGTATTAAAAACTATAGCTAAAGAGGGGGACGTTTTAGCCATTGGTGCTGTTGTTTGCAGTATTGAAGAGGGCGGAGCCGCAACGCCCGCACCTAAAGCGGAAGCGGCACCCGCTGCAAAAGCAGAGGCCGCACCGGTTGCAGCCGCTGCTGACAAAGGAACTACTTATGCATCGGGTACACCATCGCCCGCTGCTGCTAAAATATTGGCCGAAAAAGGCGTTGACGCTGCTGCTGTAAGTGGTACCGGCGTTAACGGACGAATTACCAAAGAAGATGCTTTATCAATTGATAAGGTATCAGAAAACCCTCAAACACGGAATGCTGTTGCCGCTGCTGCATCGGCTCCTGCACCTGCACCCGCCACACCGGTAATAGCCGGCGAACGGAGCGAGCGTCGCGAAAAGATGTCGCCATTGCGTAAAACTGTTGCCAGGCGTTTGGTAACGGTAAAAAATGAAACAGCTATGCTAACCACTTTTAACGAAGTGGATATGTCGCCGATCATGGAGATCCGCAGCAAATACAAAGATAAATTTAAAGAGAAGCACGGCGTTGGCTTAGGCTTTATGTCGTTCTTTACTAAGGCGGTTACCGAGGCGTTGAAAGACTGGCCAGCAGTAGGCGCACGTATTGAGGGCGAAGAAGTAATTTACAGCAACTTTGCTGATATCTCGATAGCAGTATCAGCGCCAAAAGGACTGGTTGTCCCGGTTATCCGTAACGCGGACGCCATGAGCCTTGCCGAAATTGAAAAAGCAGTTGTTACTTTAGCCGGAAAGGCCCGCGACAACAAACTGTCATTAGAAGAAATGACCGGCGGAACATTCACTATTACCAATGGTGGTGTATTTGGTTCTATGCTGTCAACGCCTATCATTAACTCGCCGCAGTCGGCTATTTTGGGTATGCATAACATTATAGAGCGCCCGGTGGCAGTAAACGGCCAAGTAGTTATCCGCCCGATGATGTATGTAGCTTTATCATACGATCACCGTATAGTTGATGGGCGCGAGTCTGTTAGCTTCCCCGGTAAGGGTAAAACAATTATTAGAAGATCCCGCGAGATTGTTATTAGGGGTGTAATACGCCTGTCATTAATATTGAAAGCCCGGTTATGCCGGGCTTTTTTATGGATGCCGGTATGAATTTAAAGTAAGCTTTTACATATCTTAGCAAACCCAACCGGGATAACCAATTAAACTAAAGATGAATCAAAATAATACAAGTAAACAAAGTGCAGGATTGAAAGCTAAAAATAGGAAACTGGCAGTCATTTTTAGTTTAGGAACCATAGCTATAGCATTGTTTTTGATCTTTGGTTTGGGCTTGTTTTCAAAACCAAAGGTACTGCAGACAATGCTTGCGTATGGTAAAATGAAACATGAGGTTACCTACGATAAAAATAATATAACTGAAGAAGAGGTTAATTATCTGGCGGATGGCCTTACCAAGGCTCATTTTTTTGATGAGACGACAACCAAATTTGTGTACATAAAAAGATCAGCAAAACGGTTGAAATTAGCATATCTGTTAACCCTTTAATTACCGGTAACCCGACCGCTATGCAGGCATTTGTAGATCTGCGAAAGGAGATGCAACAGCAATTTCCTAGTAATAAAATAGTTATTAACCTGGTAGTTTATAAGTTCAATAACGTTATAGCGCGGATCAAATAATTATATAGCCCGTTTAAGTGCTGTGATATAGCCAATATGAAACCCTTCATGAAAAGGTATAAAGTTTACAGCGTCCTGTATGCTGGTTAACTCTGCACCATAGCGTGTTGTCCACGTTCCATAATTTGGGAAAAGGTTATTCGCAAGATCGATCTCCAGTTGGTCAATAGTCGAAATAAAAAGCTCTTTTATTTTAGCAAGATCGTTTTCATCGAATAAGCGTTCTGGCTTAGTGTCTGGCCTGAAGGTTTCCCAAAACTCATCATCAATTATAGTAGCTACACCTGCGCGTTTATAGCAAACACCCTGCTGCGCGGCTATCATATGGCCCAGGTTCCATATAATGTTGTTGTTAAAGCCGGCCGGTATTTTATTCAGTTGTGCTAATGTTAAATCTTCTACGCCTTTAAGGATCATCAGGCGGGGCATTTTTATAATTTCAATTGCTTTGGTCATGGTAGTAAAATATCGGCTAATTTAAGATTATCCGCATAAATACATTATTTATCTACCTTTGCCATATTGAATATATCTTTTAAATGACATTATCGTCCACACAAAAAACTACACAGCCTGACAAGATCATCCGGTATTTTTTATTGTGCTGGACAATATTAAACGTTATACAGGCTTACACGCTTGAGCTGCATGCCGATGAGGCATATTACTGGATGTACTCGCGCTTTTTAGACTGGGGCTATTTCGACCACCCGCCCATGGTGGCCGTTTTTATCCGGATAGGCGATAGCCTGATGCATAACGAATTAGGGCTACGCTTAATTACCGTGCTAACCAGCACTACGTCGGTGTACATCTTATGGCTCATCCTAAAAAAATATGCGGTAAATGTATGGGCGTTTATACTGGTAGTATCGGGTACGCTGATATTTCATATATATGGTTTTACCACTACGCCCGATGCACCTTTGTTCTTCTTCGCGGTGCTGTTTTATTTCTTTTACCAAAAATATATTGTTGAAGATAGCTGGCTACTGGCGTTGATATTGGGTGTAGTTTTAGCTTGCATGCTTTACAGTAAATACCATGCGGTGCTGTTGGTAGCCTTTACAGTTGTAAGTAATATCAGGTTGTTAAAACGACCATCATTTTATGTAATCGCGTTAATAGCCATAGCATTTTTTACCCCGCATATTTTATGGCAGGTAAATCATGATTATCCATCCATCAACTACCATTTATATGAGCGCGCGGTAAAGGTCTATAATCCCGAGAATAGTTATTTATACCTGCCGGGGCAATTGCTAATGGCTGGGCCGCTAATTGGCTGGTTCTTGTTCTACGCAGCATTTACTACAAAAATTAAGGACGCTTTTATCAGGTGTTTAATGGTAAATGGAATCGGCACTTTCGCCTTCTTTTTCTTTACCACTTTCAGGGGCGAAGCCCAACCGCATTGGACGTTGATAGCCTTCGCTCCGCTAATTATGCTGGCGCTTATCCGTTTTAACCAATGGGGGAGTTTGCCTAAGTGGTTTAATACGGTAGCTGCAATCAATATATTTTTAATAATAGGGTTACGATTAAGCATGGTGTTTGGCCTACCCATAGTTACCCGCATAGGCCAGATAAAAAGTTATTACGGTTTTAAAGAATGGGCAAAAACTGTAAACCAAAAAGCAGGCAATGCTTACGTGATACTGGACGATGGCTTTCAAAACCCCTCTAAGTATAATTACTATACCAATAGTTTAAAAGGTTTCTCTTATGATTCGCGCTATTACCGGCGTACACAGTTCGAGATATGGCCCATAGAAGAACAAATGCAGCACCAGCGGGTATATCATTTAATAGACAGCTTAAAGCCAATAGTTACGGATAGTGTCCACGTAAAAGCGGGCACGTGGTATAGTTATTGGATAAGATAAAGGGGCAGTTTGTAACCAAAGTTATGATAACCAAAATCAAGTCGGGATGCTTCTTGCCGCACAAGGCCTTATGCGCTGCAAATCAGGTAAAACCTAAGGCCCGGTCCTTTTGCCGCCTGTTGTCGCACAAGACCACCGCTTCAGGCAAAATTACCAATGCCTTTGCAGCCGCACGGCCCACTTTGTTTTACCTGATTTCGCCCGAAGCTGCCCGTCTGACGGTTTTGGCAATAAAACAACAATGCTCATACTTTAAGCACCTTTATGTAATCCCTTAATGTTTAGAACATGTTGGTATTGTGCAAAGTGTCAGCAAAAAAGCTTCGGGTGAGGGCAGCTAAAACTGGTAGCCTTGCGCGCCGGGAGGGGCATAGCAATTTTTTGCTGAAGCGTGGGGAAAGAGCGAGCGACAGCGGCGCAAAAATTTTGCAGCCCGTGGTTTTAGCTGACCTGCCGGGCAAAGGGCCCTGAGCGCAAAGAAGCCTCTTTGCTGACTTGATTTTTTGTTACTTTTTGATCAAGCAAAAAGTAAAAGGCCTCCGCGGCCATAGCGGGGCAAGCCAAGCGTAAAAGGTAAGATCGATTTCTAAATGTGGTTTATATTACAAGAAAAGGAGATGCAAATTGCATCTCCTTTATTATTTATCAGACTAAGTAAGTTGTGACCACTCACTCATTAAAATATTAGCTGCCGCTTATATCGCCGCTACCTGAGGTTGATTTTGAAATGTTATGCGGGCTGCCGCCATAATGCACATCGCCCGATCCGGTAACACTTGCTTTAAGTGTGCCGGTAGCATATACAGACGCATCGCCTGATCCACCCACAAATACCACCGTGGTATTGGTAGTCAGATCGCGGCCCGAAAAATCGCCTGAACCGGTAACCGTTACCTTCGAATTGTCTGCACGGCCACTTACGCGCAAATCGCCAGAGCCGGTAAGGCTGCAGTTTACATTTTTAGCGATAATTTTTCCGGTAACATCGCCCGATCCGGTTAGTGAGAGATTAAGATCATTTGCAGCAATGCCTTCCTTAAAGTAAACATCACCTGATCCGGTTAACGATATGGCATTGCAGTTTTTAATGGTAACATACACTACCATCTTTTTATTCCCAAAGATATTGTTGAAGCTAAAATGGTCTTTAGTACGGATAATTAATGCGCCGTTTTTAACTTCGGTTATAATGTTTTTTATAACATCAGCAGGGGCCTCTACCTTAACAGACTCTGTTGTACCCTGTTTAATATAAACATCAAATGATCCGGCTACATTAACAGCATTGAAGCCGGTTAGGTGCCGATCCTCTGTCTCGAAATTGGTTTTAGCAAACGTATTGCCGGCGACTGTAAGCAACACCGCGGCAACAAAAAATTTGATCAGTTTCATAGTAATTGTTTTTGGTTTATAATGAGACGCTATTTAATTTACAAACGTTACACTGAAAACTAAATTAATCTACCATCACACCTACATAGTAGTTAAACGTATCTACCTCTAAATTATCTTTAGTCAGCCCCTCAACGTTAACAGGGACGAAATATCCCGCTCCCGGTTTGATATAGACGTATGATCCGCCCTTCACGCGCACCTTTAGCGGCATGTTAAAGCCCCGTGCTTCGGCTATCCATTTAGCGTTTAGCTTGCCGTTTATAGTAGCAAATTCAACAATAGGCAGGTTGGCATAATGCAGGTATTGATCAAACACTGTCGCTAAATTTATACCGGCCGATCGCTTATGTATTTGGTAATATCATCATAAGTAACGGTTTGATGATAGAAAGTTTTGTTTAACCCGCGTAATATGGCGCGCCATTTTTCATCATCATTAATAATAGTGCGTACCATATTTAAAATTACCGCACCCTTACTGTACATATCACCCGATCCTTCTTTGTTTACATTGTAAGGGCCAACTATAGGTGTGCGGTTACCAATTCCCCTGCGCTGACCATTTACATATATCTGACCGTTTAGCTTGGTTGATACGTTTTCAAGAAACAATGATTCTGAGTAACAGGTAAAGCTTTCATGGATCCACATATCGCCCAGATCTTTTGATGTAATGTTGTTGCCGAACCACTCGTGCCCGCTTTCGTGCACAATGATATAATCCCGATTAAACCTAAGCCTGTACCTGAAAGATCTATACCGGTTGGGTTGCCGCGGTTACCTGCATAATAACCATTAACGTAATGGTTACCATATGCTACCCCGCTTTGATGCTCCATGCCCGGTGTGGTGTTTCAATCAATTTATAACCATCCTCATACCACGGGTATGGCCCAAACCAATGCTCAAACGCTTTTAACATGCGCGGTACATCGCGGCCAAACTGTTTTTGGCTTTGGCAACGTTGTAGCTTAATACCCAGAAATCAGTGGTTAACTTACCTTTCTCACCAGCGTAAGTATCGCCAAAATGGGTGTAGTCGCCAATGTTGGCTTCAATATCGTAGTTGTTTATGGGGTTAGCCACAAACCAGTCAAAACGGGTATAACCATTCTTCAGGTCGGTTACTTTACGCAGCCTGCCATTTGACACATCCTTTAATCCCGTAGGTGCGCTAATGCTTATCAGCACGCTGTCTACCTCGTCTGCCTGATGATCTTTAGTAGGCCACCAAATGCTGGCGCCGGCACCGCAGGCGGTTGCTACCCAAGGTTTACCTAACGAGTCGGTAGTGTAAACTACACCGCCGTCCCACGGGGCGCGCTTAGCTATAGTAGGGTTGCCCGAGTAATAAACCGTAAACTCATCCTTACTGCCTTTGGTAATGGTTGTTGGGAAGGTGATGAATACCGCGGCTTCATCGCGGGTATAAGGTACTTCTTTACCTTTATATACTACCTTTTCAACCTTTAGGTTGGCATAAAGGTCAAATTGTAGTTTGGTAAAATCCTGCGTAGCAGTAAATTTAAACAGGTTGCTGCCGCTGATGAATTTCTTGTCGATATCAAACTTAACATCCAGATGGTAGTAGTTAATATCATAACACGTACGCAGTGGTGTTAGCATTCCGCGCAAGGTATCGGCATGGGTAAATTTCTCTTTGTTTGTGCCAAGCTGCGCATGTGCACTAAAAGATATGATCCCAAAAAGGATCAGGAGTGATCGGTGTAGTTTCATGAAAAGAGTTAATTTATTCAAATATAATATTATACCGATTCAAATTATCGCCTTTTTATAATTCCTGCGTCAACTAATCACTAATTAACTAACCTCCAATCTCTAAAATAATTAACTTTGCGCCACAAAAAGTATACTACTATGCAATATGATGTTATCGTTATAGGTTCGGGTCCGGGTGGTTATGTAGCCGCCATACGTTGTGCCCAGTTGGGTTTAAAAACAGCTTGTATTGAAAAATACAGCACTTACGGGGGCACTTGTCTTAATGTAGGCTGTATCCCGTCGAAGGCGCTGTTAGATTCGTCCGAACATTTTTATAACGCGGGGCATGCCTTTGCAACGCATGGTATCAATGTAAAAGATATCAAGCTTGATTTTGGCCAGATGATAAAACGCAAAGCCGATGTAGTTGCTAAAAACACCGCCGGCATCAGCTTTTTATTTAAAAAGAACAAGATAGATGGTTACCAGGGGATGGGATCATTTAAAGATAAAAATACCATAATCATAACTAAAGCTGATGGGACCACGCAGGAGATCACCGGTAAAAACGTGATCATTGCCACCGGTTCAAAACCATCAAGTCTGCCATTTATCAAGATCGATAAAAAACGCATCATCACCTCTACCGAAGCATTAAACCTTACCGAAGTACCTAAACACCTGATCCTGATTGGTGGCGGCGTTATCGGGTTGGAGTTAGGATCGGTTTACGCGCGCTTGGGTGCCAAAGTATCTGTAATTGAATTTATGGACGGTATTATTCCTACGATGGATAAAAGCCTGGGCAAAGAATTACAGAAAGTATTGCAAAAACAAGGCATGGAGTTTTACCCGGCCATAAAGTTACAGGCGCTACTGTAAAAGGGAAAGAAGTTACCGTAACTTTTGATGCGCCTAACGGCGATAAAAAAGAATTGAAAGGCGATTACTGCCTGGTAGCCGTTGGCCGTATAGCTTATACCGATAGCCCGGGCTTGGATAAAATAGGCATTACTGTTGAAGAGCGGGGCCGCAAAATTACCGTTGATGAGCACATGCAAACCAGCGTACCGGGTGTTTATGCCATTGGCGACGTGATACGCGGGGCAATGCTGGCCCACAAAGCCGAAGACGAAGGTACTTATGTAGCCGAAACTATTGTCGGCCAAAAACCACATATCAACTATAACCTGATACCGGGGGTAGTTTATACCGGCCGGAAGTTGCCGCTGTAGGCCAAACCGAGGAGCAACTGAAAGAAAAAGGTATTAAATACAAAACAGGCTCATTCCCGTTCCGCGCCAGCGGCAGGGCAGTAGCCAGTGGCGATCTGGATGGTTTTGTAAAAGTATTGGCTGATGCCGCTACCGACGAGATTTTAGGCGTACACATGATAGGCCCGCGTGCCGCGGATATGATTGCCGAAGCTGTAGTAGCAATGGAATACCGTGCCAGCGCCGAAGATATCAGCCGCATGAGCCATGCGCACCCAACTTATACCGAAGCAATGCGTGAAGCTTGTTTGGCAGCGACGGAGAATCGTCCTATTCACATTTAGTATCCGGAAGGTTAATTTAAGATTTGGAAAGCTTTATTGAGTGTAAACTTAATAAGGCTTTTATTTTGATTGTCATTATGGCAAGCCTGCAAAAAGCTTAAAGCCAGCCGGTGGGTAAACCCGGCGAGAAAGTGCTGTTACTAAATACAGGGAGTGGGTATAAGTATTTGGAGAATATTGTGTAGGGATATAAGTAAAAGCGCAATGGCCTTGAGCGATTCCCCTCTCGAGAGGGGTGGAGGGGTGTGTCCGTTCGCACGCATGACACACCCCTGCAGCCGCACGTGCCAACGCACCCCCTCTCAAGAGGGAATTGGAATTTCTACAATCCTGCTTCCCTTAACATCGTTTTCAAAGTAGCCAGATCAGTTTTAAAAGCTTTTATCACATCTTCTTTCGGGATGGATGGTTTAGCCGCTCCGCTTTGCGCGCCGCCCAGGTCATATTCAAAATGTTGCGAAATCGGGCGTTGTAAGCCCAGCTTTTTTAACTGCGCGAAATACTTTTTATAGTCGACCATTCCCTGCCCCAATGGTACATCTTTAATTGCCCATTTACCATTACGTTTTTCCCAATAAAAATCTTTTACGGTTATGGAGGCGATATAATGCTTTAAAAGATCAAGCGTTACCGGCCGGCCTCGGCGCCATCAACCGTAGCGTGGCGGATATCAAACTGGCAACCTATCCACTCGGGGTCAAGGTCCTTTAATACTTCCCATAAATCCCACAACGGGCCTGCAAAACGGCCGGTGTGGTTCTCATAATCGCCATGTATTTTGTATTGCTTGTTTATGGCTGCAAGGCCGCTCATACGTTTTTTATAATGGCGAGGTTGGCCACAGTATCCAGCCCGGCATCATAACTATACCAGCCCATACGGTAATTTGTGATGCCCAGCTGCGCGGCTGTTTTTAAAACGTCGGCGGTATACTTTTCATCTGCATCGCGGATATCGGTGGTGATGGTATAGACATTCAGTCCCGCCTGTTTAATAGCTTCTACAGCTTTTGGCAGGTCATCCTTTATCCGTTCAGGCTTTACATGGCCATCGGCACGTACAGTCAGGTCGATGCCGTCATAGCCAATTTCGGCCGCCAGCGCGGCCATGTCCTTATAATTGAGCCATTGCAGGTGTTTGGAGAACAGGCTGATGCTTACCTTGCCGTCAGCCACCGGGCCGTCAGTTTTGGCTAACGGTGGTTTAGTAACATTCGCTAACGCAGATAATCCAAGCGGCATTCCGGCCAAAGCGATAGCCGTGCTTTTAATAAAGTTTTTGCGGGAAACAGGCATAGTTTGATTTAAAGGTTTTAGTAACCGGTTTAATCAAAACTACGAAATTTACTGCGCGAATTACTTCGCTGCAGTTTTAAAATCTATTAAATATTCTTTAAGGTCCCTGAAATCATTATCCCTGAATCTTCCCAAAACAAGCTGGTATTGGCGGTTAGGTTGCAGGTCGACAGTAAAAGTAAATTTCCTTCCGTCTTCACTAAAACCAACCCCGCCGGTTATTTTCAGCAGGTTATCTTTTCCCAACGGACCCAGTTCAAAGTTGCGGTAACGCTTATTCATCACGTTTGAAAATTCAATGGTTATTTCTTTGGTTGCCGGGTCAACATCTGTGGCGTTATTTTTAAATGGTTTTATGCTGATTACTCTTGGGCGGCTATCTTCATATTTAGTTTTCAGCACAGCAACAGGTTCAGCAAAATAGCCGGACGCATCCACAAATTTGGCTAAGGCGGCTTCATCGTTAAAGTCTAATTCAATCATGTCCTTAATAGCCTGTTGCTTATTTTTAGCCTTGTTATAATAATCTTCGCAAATGGCATAGCCTACATAGTAACCAAGGTCGCGGGTGTTATTAAACTCGTTTTCCATACTGTTATACATCCAGATCCCGTAGACGGTATTAAATAATTGGCGTGCAAATACCTCGCGTATGCGGTCGTTATGCGCGTAACCATAAGCTATTGCCGGTGCGCTTGATGGCTGTCCGGTAGCTTTTACTGCCGGGTATTCAGCTACCCCTTCAAGCACACACTGGCCCAAAATGTTGTTGGCATCGGTAGTTTTTTCCTGTGTGTGCACATATTCATGCACATTAGTAAACACCATGTTTTTTAGGTTCTCGTCTGTAAACGCTATTTCGCTGCCAATCAAAACCATATTATCTGTGGTGGTACCGCCACTCCTGAAAACGCCGACAGTAAAATATATTTTAGCGGGCCTTGCCTGCGGGTATAGTTTCTTTAGCTTAAGTATATTGGCTTCAATATCCGAAGCAAATGCTTTGGCTTTACTGGTATTGGCACGAATAGTTGGCCAGTACTCCGGGCGACCGGTAATAGCTGCCAGGTATTCCCCGGCGGTATAACGACGTGCCGCTATCATCGCTTTTTGGCCGGGTGTAGCTTTATCAAGAAATAGCTGGTTAAGATATTGGTACTGTTGTACCGTGTCTTTGGTAGCGATTATTTTATCGTAAGCCTGCCAAAAGTTATCAATATCGGTAGTTATAAAATCGGTGTTGTTTTGCTGTGCCGATGCGGTAGTGATCATACCCAGCCCAAAGATCAGTGTGAATAGTAGGTTCTTCATATAGCTACAAGACACTATAAATATTATTTGGTTACAGAAAAAACATTACGTGTTATTTATAAGTTGGCGAGAACCTATATATTATTGTAATTTAGTATTACCGTGCCTAAACGTTAAAACATGCCTTTAAAAAACATACTTTCCTTTTACCTTATAATTTTTGCCTCATTAATGAAGGGGCAGCCCTGTATTGCTCAAAAAATTGATTTGAAGGATGTGATTAAAATTGAGTGTGTTGTTAATCGTGGGGCACTGCGTCGCAGTGTTGGAAGAGTTGAAGTTCTATTTGAAAATAATACCGAACAGCTATCAAACATCTTATTATCCGGCTTATGGGAAAGATAGACGGCCTTACACCGACTCGACGCGTAAATTTTTAAAAATTATATCGAAAGATAAATTAACAGGTTTACTTACCGATATATCACAGCCCGATTCAACAATTAAGTACGATAATTTTGATATTAACATTAAAGACATGATACAGTTGTCAGATGATAGTATTGTGACTGAAATTACACCAAGACAACGCATAGAACTTAATAAGGCATTGCAATCCAGATCAATCATCAAAAAAGTAGTTAAAAAGTCAGTTATACCCACCAATTTATTTTATGACTATCAATATTTTTTTATAATTACAAATAAAGTCCATCAAACTTACCGCATTAATGGGCTGGCATCTCAAAATATATACCATATGCCTTGGGTTATAAATAATGTTAAGATTTATAATCCGAAAATAGCCGAAGTCTTTGAATGGATTATGGGTGATGAATTATTTGCGGTTACCGAAAAAACAAGAATGTACAATAGTATCATACTTGATGTTTTTTTCGAAAAATTTGCTGCTAAATTTGCCTGGGAAAATCTTAAAACGTATTTTCCGGAAGGCTACGCTTTGTTGAAAATAAAAAAACAGCCTTACAATATTGGATACACTAAGCGATATGGCTGGTATGGGGCCTTTCCCTCACCGCGATTGCCATTTTATTTGCACCCCTATACGAAATTTAATGTAGGCGACACGGCAGCGATAACCCGGCTTAACAGATTTCAAGATACGCTGGCTGCAGCCTATAAAAAAGGATGTTTTTTATTTGAGTATTTGAAGAAATTCTCTAAATGCGAAGTTCAGGCTATGGCTGGAGCACAAGGTAAAATAAGCGAAAGCGAATTTAATATATTAAAAGATGTATATCCGGGAATTGCTCAATTTGATTACAGGCAAGTGCAAATACTTAATGTAGATGGCAACAGGAATGTCTACTCGCATTGGTTATTGTTCCCTAATAATTGGGTAATGTTACAATCATATACCGGCAAATTAGCTACGGTTGATGCGAATTTAAAATTTACAGGTTTGGTATCCATAGATGCGTTTAATAGATCAAATAATGATAGCGGGATGTTTGATAGTACTGGTAAACGAATTGATAGAATGAAGTAATCCGGTTTCAGGGCTATTTACTAACGGATAATGGCAGTTATTATTCCAAATAAATTCCGAAATTCGCCCCATGCTGCAAATCCAACAAAACGTTTCGCTAAAAAACTTTAACACCTTTGGTGTAGAGGCCAGGGCCAGCTTTTTCGCCGAAATAAACCATCCTGAAGAACTGGTTGAACTGTTTATGGATCCGCAATGGCAGCAAACCCCGCGGCTGGTTATCGGCGGCGGCAGCAACCTTTGTTAATAAATGATTTTGACGGATTGGTTATCCGCATGAATATCCGGGGTATCGAACATCGTATTAACCATAACGAAGTATTTGTTGAAGCCGGTGCCGGCGAGGTGTGGAACGACCTGGTAAACTTTTGCGTGCAGCGTGGCTATGCCGGTTTAGAGAATTTAAGCCTGATCCCCGGCTCGGTAGGTGCATCGCCTATACAAAACATTGGCGCGTATGGTGTGGAACTGAAAGATGTTTTTCATAGCTGCCGCGCTTTTGAGATCGCTACCGGCCAGTTTAAAATCTTTACCAAAGCCGATTGCGGGTTTGGCTACCGCGAAAGTGTATTTAAAAGCGAGCTCAAGGGCCAATATATCATCGTATCTGTAAAGTTCGATCTTTCGCTTATCCCTAATGTTAATTTGCGCTATGGCGCGATAGAGCAGGAGCTGGCTAATCGTGGTATTACTGCACCTACTATAAAAGATGTATCCACTGTTGTGTCCCATATCCGCGTAGCAAAACTGCCTGATCCGTCGACCATTGGCAATGCAGGCAGTTTTTTCAAGAACCCCGTTATAACTGCCGCCGAATTTGAACCTATCAAAAATAAATTCCCCGAAGTTGTAAACTATCCTGCAGGTGATGGGTTTATAAAGTTGGCGGCTGGTTGGCTCATTGAGCAATGCGGCTGGAAGGGTAAAGTTGTTGGCCACACCGGCACCGGAAGAACCAGGCCCTGGTTTTGGTGAACCATGGCGGTGCCACCGGCCGGAAGTGTACAACTTTTCGTCGCAAATTATAGACAGTGTGTACTCCAAATTTGGCGTTTTACTACAACGCGAGGTGAATATAATTGGTTAATTAATTTTCTTTTTAAGATAATTGCCTATTGTAATCCTACTGTCATCTCATAAATAAATAGTTTTAATTGACTGTAAATCAGTGTATTTAAGTGTTTTTATGCGAGTAGTGTAGTTACATAATAATGTAATTGGCGTCGGTGATGGTTTTGTATCGTGGTATAGCGTTTGTCTACATACCAGTACAAAACATTAACACTATGACAAAGATTGAGTTT
>NZ_JABFCR010000064.1:0-19009 GCF_013087555.1 Mucilaginibacter humi | reverse complement strand
TAGCTATACTTTATACTTAAAGCGTGTTATTTGTTTGGCTGGGATTTCTTTTTTATCGACATAATACTTCAGATCCTATGATGGATACCGTTATTGTTTTTTTAGATACCGATTGCCCGCTTGATGATTTTGGCAGCACCAGCTTTATTATTACGTTGGGGTTGGTAACTGTCGACGCTATCAGGAAAGGTAAAATACCGGGCAATGCTTTCGCAATGGAAGTTATACCACAGATTATTAAACCAAAGGCGGTACCGGCACAAGCAAACAAACCCGTTACTGCTATGGATAAGCTGGAGGCTGCCAGCCCATTATTGGCACCACCTTCTACCGCTACCGGGACCGGGCGTTTCGAAGTATACGCTGTGAGTACCGAGAGTATAACTGCAGCAAATGCTGCAATCAAAACGCTTAGGAAGGGCGGCTTTGATCCAAGATGGGTTAAAGATGCAACCGGCCCTCTTTATCATATATCAATCGGGCATTTTGCCACTAAAGAAGAGGCTAAAAGTTTTGCAGCCAAAGCTATTGAATCAGGTAAAGTACCGGGCGGTAATGCCTACTTTATAGAAATTATACCAAACAAATAACCTATATATTAATGCAAGCAGTTACAGACACCGTAAACAAGGTAATAGATACGGCTAACCACGCCACACAACAGTTGGCAGCCATCCCACACCAGAACTTCGTTTTGGCGAATTAATTATTAAGGGTGGCTGGGTAATGATCCCGATTGGCATTTTGGCGGTATTGGGTTTGGTTATATTTTTCGAGCGATATTTTACCATCCGCAAAGCGTCAAAAACGAGAATAATTTAATGCAGCAGGTACGCGGCAGCATCATGTCGGGCAATTTAGAATCGGCAATTGCTATTTGCCGCAACAACAATTCGCCGCTGGGCAGGATGCTGCAAAAAGGCTTATTACGCATTGGCCGCCCTATAAAAGACATTGAGGGCGCTATCGAGAATATTGGCAAGCTGGAAGTATCAAAACTGGAGAAGAACATCAGCATATTGGGTATAGTAGCCGGTATTGCGCCCATGTTTGGTTTCCTGGGTACTATTGCCGGGGTAATTAAGATTTTTTATGACATCTCAACTACCGACAACATTAGCATGGGTGTTATATCCGGCGGTTTATATGTAAAGATGGTGACATCGGCAGCGGGCCTGTTTGTAGGTATTATTGCCTACGTGGGTTATCATATTTTAAATATTATGGTTGACAGGGTTATATTGAAATTAGAGACCGATGCTATCGAATTTATTGACCTGTTAGAAGAACCAAGCAAATAATGAATTTAAGAAAGAGACAAAGAGGGACATCTGCCGAGGTACATACTTCGGCCATGAACGATATTATGTTCTTCCTGCTTTTGTTTTTCCTGATAGCGTCGACAGTTACCAACCCCAACGTAATAAAGCTGGTGCTGCCAAAATCATCAAGCGGGCAATCGGTATCTAAAAACAATAACGGTATCCATCACCAAGGATCTGAAGTATTATGTCGATAAAAAAGAAATCCCGGTAGCCGAACTAAATAACACGCTTTTAAGTTATAAAAGTATAGCTACCCAGCTTACCATAGTTTTATACGTAGATAAAACCGTTGCCATACAGGACGTTGTAGCCGTAATGGACATAGCGCAAAAACTAAATATTAAACTGGTATTAGCTACGGAACCCAAGTAGTGGTGAGTAGTGAGTTTTGAGTGATGAGTAGTAATTCTTCATTCACTCAAAACTCACTACTCAAAACTCATAACTGAATAATGAACTATATTCAAGAAGAAAATAACTACCCAAGGGCATTTGCAGCAACCGGCGTAATCATGGTGCTGATTGCGGCCCTGTGTTATTTTTGGATCATCAGCATGCCGCCAAAGCAGGAAGATGGTACGGGTGGTATATTGGTAAATTACGGTACTACCGACGAAGGCATGGGGAGCGATTACATGAGCACCGAGCAGCCGTCAATGGCCGAAAAAGCAAACCACTCCAAACCTGATAAAGTAACCCCGGCCCCTCCTACCGAAGAAAAACGAAAGTAGAAGCCAGCGATAAAAACGTAGTCACCCAAAACACCGAGGATGCCCCGGAGGTTGCGGCCAACACCAAAAAACCAAGCACTACCGTAGCTACCGAACCTACCAAAGCGGTTACCAAACCCACTATCAATCAAAACGCATTATATAAAGGCAAAACCAATAACGGTATTGGCGAAGGCGATGGCACCACCGGCACTCCCGGCAACCGTGGCAAGCCTACAGGCAGTACGCTAACCAATAATTATAACGGTACCGGCTCTGGTAACGGCGGCAGTTTGATGATGGCACAACGCAGCTTTACCAGCCGCCCCATTATTGGTGATGATGGCAGGCACTCGGGCAAGGTGGTCGTTGATATCCGGGTTGATAAGAATGGTAACGTGGTATACGCACGTGGCGGTGGCCGCGGCACAACAGTAGTAGACCAAAACCTGATTCAAAAATGCGAGGAAGCTGTTAAAAACTCTCATCTCAATCCTCTTGAAAACGCCCCGGACCCACAGATCGGGCAGGTGGTGTTTGTATTTAAGGTGAATTAAGTCCCTCCAATTTGTCATGCTGAGGAACGAAGCATCTGCCGGCGGCGATTGTAAAGTTTGCAGATTCTTCGCTATCGCTCAGAATGACAACTTATTTTGGCCACAACTACTCCGTGCAATGCGCCTTTACCTTATTCATAAAGTAATTCAGATCGAAGGGTTTGGCGATATGGCCATCGGCGCCGCAGTCTTTGCTTATCTGTTCCAGATCGCTGTTGGCTGATACCAGGATAACCGGCAAATGCTTCAATTTTTCTTCGGACTTAATGTAGCTGCACATGGCTTGACCGCTTTCGCCCCCACTTAAGGAAAGATCCAGTAAAACCAATCCTACTTCCTGCTCGTGCAGTCTTCTTTTGGCCGAAGTGGTGTCCGCCAAGCTGGACACTTTGTAGCCATCAATTTCCAATAATATGCTCATCATTTCCGCAATAACGGGCTCATCTTCTATAACTAATACTTTTCGCTTCATGATACAATGGTTACGGTTTTGATAATACAATTGTTATACCATCTCTTAGGCGCAGGGATATAAAACCAGGCTTTATTTTATAAATTTGCGTCACTATCATCATGACCTACCAGCAAACCATCGATTACCTGTACACCCAACTGCCTGTATTTACCCGCGTAGGTGCATCAGCCTATAAAGCCGACCTGAATAATACCACCGAACTTTGTAAACGGCTGGATAATCCTCAGCATCAATTTAAAAGTATTCATATAGCCGGCACCAATGGTAAAGGGTCAACCTCGCACATGCTGGCGGCGATATTACAGGTAGCAGGTTATAAAACCGGGCTGTATACCTCGCCCCATTTAAAAGATTTCAGGGAACGCATCCGCATTAACGGCGAGATGATAAGCGAGCAATCGGTTGTTGATTTTGTGGCCAATCATCAAACGGATTTCGCGGAGATCCAACCCTCTTTTTTGAAATGACGGTAGGTTTGGCGTTTGACATTTTCGCGAAAGAAAAGATCGATATCGCCGTAATTGAAACAGGATTGGGCGGCAGGCTGGATTCGACCAATATCATCACCCCGCTCCTGTCCGTTATTACCAACATCGGCTGGGACCATATGAATATCCCGGGTGATACGCTGCAACTCATCGCTGCCGAAAAAGCGGGCATCATAAAACCCAACATCCCTGTAATAATTGGCGAAAAGCAGGACGAAGTAGCCGATATCTTCATCCGCAAAGCGGAACAGGAAAATGCACCGATAAGTTTTGCCTCGGATTTATTTGAGGTGAAAGGCAAAAGACAAAAGGCAAAAGGTTATGATGATTTATTGGAGGTCGAGGTCGAAGCACTCACAACTCATAACTCAACACTCACCACTCAACTCGACCTCACCGGCAGCTACCAGCTCAAAAACACTAAGACTGTTTTAGCTGCTGTAAACGAACTTCGCCGGCAAGGCTATATAATCACCGACGACCATATTAAAACAGCGCTGCGTCAGGTTAAAACGCTAACCGGGCTGCATGGTCGCTGGGAGACCTTAAGCACCAACCCGCTTACCATTTGCGATACCGGCCATAACCCCCAAGGCATTGAAGAAGTGCTGAAAAACATTGCCGGGATAAAGTTTGAGCGGCTGCATTTCGTCATGGGTATGGTGAATGATAAGGATAGCACCAAAGTATTATCCATGCTACCTAAGGCTGCCATTTATTATTTCTGTAAGCCGGAGATCCCGCGTGGTTTGGAGGCTGAGAGCTTAAAGCAGAAAGCGGAAAGTTTGGGTTTGAGCGGGGAGGTTTATAGTTCGGTAAAATCGGCGCTATTAGCAGCACAAAAAACAGCTGCACCAACCGACCTGGTGTTTGTTGGTGGCAGTACATTTGTAGTTGCCGAGGTTGTTTAAGTACCATTCCCGGCATTTTAATGCAGGGTGTTGATTTAGACTTTTTATGCTATTTTTACTCCTGCCTACAAACACAATATGAATAAAACTACCCGGGGATAATTGGTTGCGGCAACGTGACAGAAAAGAAAAGCGGCCCCGCATTTAACAAAGTACCCAACAGTAAGCTGATAGCCGTTATGCGCCGCAACGCAGAAAAGGCCGCCGACTATGCCCAACGCCACAATGTAGGTAAATGGTATGCTGATGCAGAACAATTAATGAACGATGGCGGGATCAATTCGGTTTATGTGGCAACTCCCCGGCATCACATATGGATTACGCGTTATCAGCCTTAAAAAAGGATTGAATGTCTACATAGAAAAACCCGTTACCCTAAACGCCGCCGAAGCCGTTACCATAGCCGAAGCCGCTAAACAAAGCAATGGCAAAGTTGCCGTAGCGCATTACCGCCGGGCGCAGCCTTTCTTTTTAAAGATAAAGGAACTGATAGATACTAAAGCTATTGGTGATGTGCGCACGGTGCAGATCAGGATGTGGCAAAGCCGTAAACCGGCATTGATTACTCACCGGAGGATAACTGGCGTGTTAACCCCGCCCTATCTGGCGGTGGGTATTTCCATGACCTGTCGCCCCACCAGCTCGACCTGATGCTCTATTTTTTTGGCGAACCCGAATATTACGCCGGCCACGGGCTTAACCAAAGCCGGTATTAATAACTGCGACGACAATGTAAGCGGTGTACTGGTATTTAAAAACGGCGTGGTAGTAAACGGCTCATGGGCCTTTAACGTTGCCGAAGAAGCGACAGTTGACAGTTGCGAAATTATAGGCTCAGAAGGTAGCATGAGCTTTCCTTTCTTTAATGCGCCGCATACTATTAAATTAAAGATGGGTGCGAAGCAACAAGAAATCAACTTCGACCCTTTGGAGCATGTACAACAACCATTAATAGAAAAAGTAGTAAATTACTTTAACGGCGAAGGTGATAACCCCAGCCCTATAGCCGACGCTATTGTTTTGATGAAAATTATTGACGCGTTTGCAGGGCATTAGCCTAAAGTGAGTGTGTCATCCTGAGCCAGTCGAAGCATGACATCCATAGCTCAATCCTTTTTCTTCGGCACTTTAGCGCCCGCTTTCCTCGCCTCTGATAGGCCTATGGCTACGGCTTGTTTTTTACTGGTTACTTTTTTGCCGCTGCCGCTTTTTAGCTTGCCTTCTTTCATTTCGTGCATGGTTTTCTCAACCTTCTCGCCTGCTTTTTCTGAATATTTTGCCATGATATTTTATATTTAAGTAATCCTATTAATCCATACAAAATATTTGCCAATTTTACCTTTGATGAACCGTATATCAGAAACAGACCTAATTTTAAATGCCGACGGCAGCGCCTATCATTTAAACCTGCTCCCGGGCGATATTGCCGACACCGTTATTACTGTTGGCGACCCGGATCGGGTTAGCGAAATAAGCAAATACTTTGATACCATTGAACTTAAAAAGGGCAAGCGCGAGTTTATTACCCATACCGGCACCATCGGTAATAAACGGTTAACGGTATTATCAACTGGTATAGGTACTGATAATATTGACATTGTATTTAATGAGCTGGACGCGTTGGTTAATATCGATTTTAAGACCCGTACAATCAACCAAAATCTGCGTAGCTTAAACATTATCCGCATCGGTACTTCGGGCGCTGTACAGGCAGATATAGCGGTCGACAGCCTGTTATTATCGTCGGCAGCATTTGGGCTGGACCCGCTGATGCATTATTACAAACAATCGCCCACCCACAAAGAACAAAGCCTGCTTAATGCCTTTAAAGCAGGTTTACCTACGGATGCTAATTTATCGCCGTACGTAGCATCAGCAGGCAATAGTTTATTAGCCGCATTAGGTAAAGGCGAGCAACAGGGCATAACCATTACCGCGCCCGGTTTTTATTCGCCGCAAGGGCGCCAGTACGTGCCCGTGCCGCTATTCCGCAGTTAATGGATATCATTCAACAGTTTAATTTCGAAGGGCGGCGCATTACTAACCTGGAGATGGAAACAGCCGGCATTTATGGGTTAGCAGCTGCCCCGGGCCACCAGGCGGTATCATGCAACGTGATATTGGCTAACCGCGCCACGCAGGTATTTAGTAAGCAGCCCGGCAAGATCATGGAGCATTATATTAAGATTTTATTGGAGAAAATAACCGTTATTTAATATAGCTCCTAAGGAGCAATGGATTTTTGCAACACCTCTTCCTATTCGGCCAATTATCCTTATCTTCAAAACATATAGGCAAACAGCTGCGTTACCATCTAAATTATATAAATGATCAATAAAAAGTTAATAGCACCGTTTTACGAGCGGTTATCACTTGTACTGATTGGTATACTGGCGCTTGGTTTTATAATAGTGCAAGGCAAAGAAATACTGGACCCGCTGATGTTTGGTTTTTTGTTTGCGATTTTGTTATTGCCTGTATCTGGTTTCTTCGAACAAAAATTGCGAATGCCTCGCAGCGCTTCGTCCTTTTTAGCTATTATATTGCTGGTAGCGTTTGTCGGCGGGGTGTTGTACCGGTAGGTTCGCAAATATCAAGGTTAATGGACGATTGGCCCATGCTGCAAAAACAAATTGGCGAATCGTTAAATAACGTTTACGGGTGGATTGAGGGTACATTTAATTACAACATAGATAAACAGAAAGCGCTGATCCATAAAACAGAAGTTAAGATCATGTCATCCGGTACCGAGGTGGTGGGTACTACCTTTGGCGCGGTATCATCAATGGCGTTGTTTTATATATTCATTATGATATTTACCTTCTTTATCCTGTTTTACCGCAAGCTGCTATTTGGCTTTGCATTGCAGGCTTTTGGCAAAGATAATGAGGCTGTAGTGAATGATGTAGTAGCCAATATCCGGGAATTTTAAGGCAATACATTTTAGGTTTGGTTTTCGAGATGGTAATAGTAGCTACGGTAGCCTGCGCTGCCTTTTGGTTTATTGGTATAAAGTACGCGGTATTGCTGGGCATAATTGTGGGCCTGTTTAATATCATCCCTTATCTGGGCATATTTTCGGCATTGGCGTTAAGCGTGCTCATAACTTTTGCTACCGGGCCCGTAAGTAACGCGGTTTGGGTAGGTGTATCGGTAATATGTATTCACCTTATTGATGCCAACGTATTGCTTCCGGCGGTTGTTGGATCCAAAGTCCGGCTAAACGCGCTGATAACTTTCCTTGGTATTATTTTGGGCGAAATGATGTGGGGGCTGTCCGGCATGTTTCTGTCTATCCCGGTCATCGCCATATTTAAAATCATATTCGACCGTATTGAGAGCACTAAAGCCCGGGGCTACCTGTTAGGCGGCGATTACGAGTACAAAGAATCCGCAGAGAAGAAAATGAAAACCCGGTAGGGATGCAATATTTGCGTCTTATGCACAAAACGGGTATTAAAGCGTTTTCCTATCTTTACGCCCTGTATGAAATACCTGCGCCTGCTATTATTCCCTTTTTCGTTGATCTACGGGTTAATTGTAGTGGTGCGCAATTTTTTTATGATGCCGGGCTGTTTAAAAGTCGCCGGTTTGATTTACCGGTAATTGCGGTTGGCAATCTTGAAGTTGGCGGCGCCGGCAAAAGCCCAATGACCGAATACCTGATCAGTCTGCTTAAAAACGATTTTAAGCTGGCCACCCTAAGTCGTGGTTACGGCCGTGAGACAAAGGGCTACCAAACTGCTACTGCAAATGCTACTGCAACTCAGGTAGGCGACGAGCCTGCCCAGTTTAAGCGTAAATTCCCTGACGTTACCGTAGCTGTTTGCGAAAACCGGGTGAATGGTATTGAGCAGTTAAAAAATGATCATGAACTTATAATTTTAGACGATGCGTACCAACACCGTGCGGTTAAACCAGATTAAGTATTTTATTGTTTGATTATAATAGCCTTCGCAATCCGCACCGGGTACTGCCTGCCGGTAATTACCGCGAACCTTTTTTGGGAAATGGCGGGCGGGAATTATCATTGTTAGCAAATGCCCGGCAGATCTGCCTCAGGAACAGTTGGAAAGGATAGTTAATGAAATAGCACCACAACCCTATCAGCAAATGTTTTTTACATCTATAAATTATATGGAGCTGCAGGATCTGGGCGGTAAAGCGGTTGATACAGTAATTGACGACGACACTACAGTTTTTCTGCTAACAGGTATTGCCAATGCCCGGCCGTTGGTAAGTCATATCAAAAAACAAACTTTACACGTTATACACCATAATTATCCGGATCATCATCAGTTTAGCTTAAAAAATATCACTAAACTTGCCGATGACTTTGCTGCCTGCACTTCACAAAAAAAAGTGATCATCACAACAGAAAAGGATGCACAGCGTTTAGAAGAACAAGAATTGCTGCCGCTTGTTAAAAAGCTACCCATTTTGGTACTGCCAATAGGTGTTAGTTTTTTACATCACGGACAGGAATTTAATGAAATTGTAACAGACTATGTCAGAAAATATAGAGAGCACTACCCAGTATATTAAGCCGCATAGGCGATTTTGAACCCGAAGTTGGTATAATTTTAGGCACCGGTTTAGGTGGCCTGGTAAATGAAATTGAGGTGGAGAAACAGTTAATGTACAGTAACATTCCTGATTTCCCTATCTCTACTTTAGAGTTCCACTCTGGTAAGCTGATATTTGGTACACTTGGTGGTGTTAAAGTTGTAGCTATGCAGGGGCGCCTGCATTATTACGAAGGCTATAACATGAAACAGATCACCTTCCCGGTGCGGGTGATGAAAATGCTGGGCATAAAAACCCTGTTTGTATCAAACGCAAGCGGATCATTAAACCCCGACTTTAAGAAAGGTGACCTGATGGTGATTGAAGACCACATCAGTCTACAGCCGCAAAACCCGCTGGTGGGCCGTAATGATGCCGAGCTTGGCCCGCGCTTCCCTGACATGAGCGAGCCTTATAAACGCACGCTGATTGCCAGCGCGCTTGACATCGCCAAAAAAATAATATTACCTGCCATAAGGGCGTATATGTTGCGGTAACCGGCCCAAATTTAGAAACCAAAGCCGAATACAAATACCTGAGGATAATTGGCGGCGACGCGGTAGGCATGAGCACCGTGCCCGAAGTAATTGTTGCCAACCACATGGGGCTGCCCGTATTTGCCATATCTGTATTAACAGACGAAGGTTTCCCCGAGGATCTGAAGCCGGTATCGGTTGAAGAAATAATAGCAGTGGCCGTGGCAGCCGAGCCTAAACTGACCTTAATACTTAAAGAATTGATTGCCGGTTTAAATGCCAGATAAATTTAAATACATCCTTTTATTATTGATCTGTATTACGGCGCAACTTGCTGTTGCCCAACAGTACAATCCTAATAACCCCAATAACCCTAACCGGTACGACCCAAACAACCCACAGTATAACCAGGGCAACGGCTACCGGCGCGATACGATACCCCGTGCCGGTAAACAATTAACCGGTGATGAGTTATTGGATACCCTGCGTAAGCGTGAATTACGCGCCCGCGATACGGTTATTTTTCGGCCAAAATGATCAAGGTTACTACCGAGGCTTTATTAAAAGATAGTACGCAACTGTTCGCGATAGATACTTCGCTTAACAATTTTCAGAATTACAGCCCGCTTTTTCAACCCCGGTCGCCTAAGATAAGTTTGGGTGGTACCATGGGGCTGGCAACGCGCCCTTTGCTGTTTGAACCGCCAAAAACCATTGGCTTTGACATTGGCCTGCACGCGCTTGACCCTTATATGTTAACCCCGCAGGATATCCAGTATTTCCAGGCACGGGTGCCGCTTAGCGTGTTAAATTTAATCACCGCGGGTAGCGCCGAGCAGGTGTTTAAAATGGTACACACGCAAAATGTTAATCCTAACTGGAACATCGGCTTTAATTTAAACTTTATTGGCTCGCGTAATTTTTATGCAAGCAATCGGGTGCTGGGGCAAAACGTGAGCGATTTAAACGCAGCAATTTTTAGCTGGTACCAATCAAAAAGCAAGCGGTATAACATGCTGGCCAACGTAATATTTAACAATCTTAAATCGCCTGAGACGGGTTCAATAGTAAAGGATACTATTTTTGCCCACGCCAACTCATCGTTTGATAAAGCAACCGAGATTGTGCGTCTGCCAAACACTTTTGAAAACTGGAAAACCGGCGGGATCTACATTAAACAATCATACTACATCGGGCGAATAGATACCACCATCCGCACCAACAATGCAAACATATTACCCACCCAACGGGTAACTTATATATTTAATTATAACACGTCTAAGTTTAACTTTTTACAGAATGATATAGATACCTATCATGTGTTCCCTGATTATTATTTTAGTTCTAACCGCTCGCGCGATTCATTAAACGTAACGCATTTAATGAACGACTTTGGCTATAGCTTTTACCTTCGGGGCAAATCAAACCAGTTTGTAAAGAACGAATTAAAGCTTGACCTGGGCCTTACGCACGACTTGTATGGCTACACCCAATACGTAAGCGATACTACCATTACACAATACGGCAGCAAATTACGCGGGCCAGATAAAAAGCAGGACGCTTCGTTTCAAAACATCACCATCAGGGGTAAGTTAAGCTACAGGTTCAGCGACAGAATAAATTTAGAAGGCACTATTAATCAAATAGCCGTGGGCCATAATTTTGGTGATTTTTTATATGATGCCAAAGCCATACTAAAAGGTAATAACAAAGCCGGCCAAATTATTCTGAATGGTTATGTACAAAGCAGCTCGCCAAGTTTACAGGCCACCAGTTGGATAAGTAACCACTATATATTTAATAATACGTTCCGTAACCAAAAAACTACCAGCGTGTCTTTTAATTATATCAACAACGCGTTACAACTTGATTTAAAAGCCGAATACTTTTTAATTACCGATTACCTGTACTACGCCGCGCAACCAAATGGTATCGACGCGCACCCGGTGCAATTAGGTGGCAGCATTAACTTATTGAAAGTAAGCCTGGGTAAAAACTTAAGATGGCGCAACCTGCACTTTGACAACTATATCGTTTACGAAAAAACCGATTACCAGTCTACCCTGCGTGTCCCCGAGGTTTATACCTACAGCAGCTTGTATTACAACACTTATTTATTTAAAGCAGTGCATTTATCGGCTGGTTTAGACGTACGTTATAACACACCTTATGTAGCTCCATCATATGCCGTGGGCTGGGCCAGTTTTATAACGGAAAAGATATCACTTTCTCATCCTACCCTATTGGTACCGTATTTTTAAAAGGCACCATTAAACAAACCAATTTGTTTGTAGAGTATGATTATGCCAACCGGGGAGTATTCAGCAACGGCTATTATACCGTGAACCGTTACCCGCAACAGGACAGGGCGCTTAAGTTTGGAGTGAGCTGGATGTTTTACCAGTAATTATTTGACCTTATTGACAATAATTCTTTATTGCATCAAGTATCATTTCTTTTTTGTCCCCTAATTCAACACTTTTATTAAGATCTGAGCAAATTTTGGCTTTTTCTTCGGCTGGTATATCAACTTTATCTTTTACAGCCATAATAGTTACTTCTGACGTTTTGGATAAAGTGCGGCCATTCTTGAATTCGTATTTACGTATTTTGGCAAATGCCCTGTTAGCTAATGCTTCCATGTAAAGGGGTTCTAACTGTATGGCTTTGTCAAGATCAACCACCGCGTTTTCAAAATCCGGGTTATCCAGCTTGGCTGTTCCCCGATAGAAGTATAGATCAGCATATCCACTGTTTAATTTTTCTGCCTGATCTAATTTTTTAATTGCTCCGGAATAATCTTCTTCTTTCATTAAGTCAATTGCCTTATTTTGAAGATTATAGAACTTCTCTTCCTCTTTTGACAGGTTTGCTTTATCATTCACAAAGGTAGATTGCCTCTTTATTACACCGGTCGAATAAAAGTCTTGCCACAAACCATCATCCTTGCCATTTTTAAAATTCCCTTTTTGCTTTATATTTCCGTTTTGAAAATACTCTTCAGAATATCCGTTGGCTATGCCATTTACATAATTTCTAAAATAGTTCTTGTTTCCATTCGGATAATATACAGTTCGCAACCCGCTAACAATTCCATCTTTCATCTCCCCGTCACCCCGGATATTGCCATTAATAAAATAATCTATAAATTTTCCGCTATAAGGGGTTTCTGAGTTTTTAAATACCATACGCCGTTTTTACGTTCCATACTTTTTGTGGAAGGTATTTTTTTACTTCGTCAGATCTTTTGGCAAAAGGCTTAGTTTGGATGAATATAATTTTATTGACTGTTGCGTATCCGTATCCTTTTATTTTATCTTTATCTGTGACAACAGTAATATCTTCAATTTCATCAGTTCTCAGATCTCCCATTTCTTCAGTTGGATCATCTATTAATGGAACATTATCAATAATATATAGTATTTCTTCCTTCTTGGTATCTTGAGCGAAAGAAGCGAGGAGGAAGCACGATAATATAAGGCTTAGGATAATTTTCATTGCATAATTATAAGGCCTAAATATATTGTTATTCGATGAATTATATCTGAATCTGATAAAAAAGGGCCTACGTCTTCAACTTCTTTTTCTTAGCTGCCGGGAACAGCACATTATTCAATATCAATCTATAACCCGGTGAATTTGGATGCAATGAAAGATCGGTAGGTGGTTCGTTGGGGCTGTATTGATAGTTTTCGGGATCATGGCCGCCATAAAATGTCCATTGGCCCTTACCGTATTCGCCGTGGATATAACGCGCCTCGTTGGCCGATTTTAACTCGCCCATGATAGTTACAGTTGATTTGATCTTGCTTTTATTAAAAGCCGTGGCCACCCATAAATCCTTTTATCACCCGGTCATGATCCTGCGTAAGCATGCTGGGTATCACATCCCATTTGGCCGAAAAATCAAACAACGTAAAAAAATCATCCTGCTGCTGGATATGGCGGGTACCGCTAACGTCGATATCGCTAAACCGGCCGCCACCGCCACCACGCCCGCCGTACATATTAGTACTAAAGTTATTGCTCAAACTGGTAACTACTGTAAAATTCTGGAAAGCAAAAGTCTGGCTAAAATCCAGTTTTGATTGTGCAAGCGGGTCGGGCGGGTCGCCGTCATATAGCTCATCAACAATATCTGTTTTAGCTGCGGCTAATGCGATATCAAAACTATCAGCGCCCGAACACATCGCTAACAGGAATCCGCCGCCCGCACAAAAGTCACGAATGCTTTGTGCCACTGCCAACTTCATTTTTGACACTTTAGCAAAATGATATTTTTGAGCAAGCGCTTCTGGATGGCTTTGGTTTGCAAAAATTTATCGCTGTTACGGCCGCGGCCCTCTTTGCTGTATTGGCCGGTAAAATCTTCGTGGTGCAGGTGCAGCCAGTCGTACTTATTCAAATCACCTTTTAGTATTTCTTCGTCGTAAATTAAATCAAACGGGATCTCGGCATACTTTAAAACCAGTATTACCGCGTCGTCCTGCGGCTTAACACCTACCCCGGGCGAGTATACCGCCATGCGCGGGGCCTTTTGCAATTTTATCAAATCCATATTAACAGATGGATCATTTATTTGCGCGGTGATCTCGGCAACCTTAGCGTCTGATATCACTTCATAGCTCACGCCACGAATCTTACATTCGTCCTCGGTTTTTTTGTTGTAAAGCATCATAAAACTGCCGCCGCGATAATTAAGCAGCCAGTCAACCTCGGCATCCTGTTTCAAAACCCAAAAGGCAAGCCCGTACGATTTTAAGTGATCTTTTTGCAGCTCGTCCATAGGTATTAATATGGAAGCCGCCTTTGAGCTGAAAGCTAAAAGCAGAAAGGAAGAAGCTAATAAATACTTTATTATATGCTTCATAGTTTTAGTTTGCAGTTTTTAGTTTGCAGTTTGCAAAAGCCAGACACGGCCTACTGCAAACTACAAACTGCCGACTACGTTTTCTGTTTCTTTTTCTTAGCAGCCGGAAAAAGTACATTATTCAATATCAGCCGGTAACCGGGTGACCCCGGATGTAAATTCAAATCAGTTGGCGGGTCGCTTACCGCGTGCTGGTAATCTTCCGGGTCGTGCCCGCTGTAAAATGTCCATTGTCCTTTGCCAAATTCACCATGAATATACCTAACTTCATTGGCAGTTTTCATTTCACCCATAATTGTTACACCGGGCTTAATGGTGTTTTTGTTAAAGGCGGTGGTCAGGCCCATAAAACCTTTAATTACCTTATCATGGTTTTGCGTAAGCATACTTGGTACCACATCCCACTTGGCCGAGAAATCAAACAGCGTAAAAAGTCCTCTGTTCTTTCAACAGCACGGGTGCTGGTAACATCAATATCACTAAACCTATGCGTAAACGGGTTAAGGTCGATATTAAAGTTCTGGAAGGCGAAGGTTTGGGTAAAGTCAAGCTTGCTTTGCGCGTTACGGTCGGCACCATCGCCGTCAAACATACTTTCGCAGATGTCCGTATTAGCAGCGGCCAGCGCTATATCAAAAGTTTCGGTGCCCGAGCACATGGCAAACAAAAATCCGCCGCCTGCAGTAAAGTCGCGAATATGCTGCGCCACGGCAAGTTTCATTTTTGATACCTTTTTAAAACCCAGTTTGGTCGCCATGTCTTCCTGCGCTTTTTTATCATCAATATACCATTGTGCATTACTATAGCCTGCAAAAAACTTACTGTACTGACCGGTAAAATCCTCGTGGTGCATGTGCAGCCAATCATATTTAGGCAGGTCGCCGCGCAGCACTTCCTCATCATACACCAGATCGAACGGGATCTCGGCATATTTTAACACCGGGGTAACCGCGTCATCCCGGGGCAGCTTATTTTTTGGCGAGTAAACGGCTATGCGCGGGGCTTTTTCCAGTTTTACCAGGTCCATGTTAACCGATGGATCGCCAACACGGGTAACTATTTCGGCTACCTTGGCATCAGCCAGAACTTCGTAGCTAATGCCTCGGATATTACATTCGTCCTCCAGCTTCTTATCGTATTTGGTCATGAAGCTTCCGCCACGATAGTTAAGCAGCCAATCAACCTCGCCGCCGTTTTTAGTACCCAAAAGGCAATACCATAGGCTTTAAGGTGGTTTTTCTGCACCTCGTCCATCGGCATTAAAATGGATGCGGCCCGGTTTATTAAAGGTAAAAGCAGAAGTGTAAAAGCTAAAAGGTATTTTATGCGGGTACTCATGTTCAAATTTAACGAATAAATTTGGAAGGTATTATCTAAATTACTTTATAGATTAGACGTAATAATGAACTAAAATTGGATACAAAAATTTTTAAATACAGTGTAGGTCAAATGGTTTGGGGGATTGTGGTGTTCCCGCTATTATACGTCATTATGTACTGCGAAACGATAACAAGCAATAGTGATTTTAACGACTGGTTGATATTGGGAGGAATTACTTTAATAATGGGTAGCCGGTTTATCTATTTATGTGTAATGTACTATATTCCTTGTTTTCAAGATAAGCCAGCCCTTTCTTTAGATGAAGAAAAATTACAATGTTTTATTACAGGTAAACTATTATTACAAGTTACGCCTGATATTTTATATTGGAAAGATATAGAGGAGATTAACTATACCTATATTTATCGTAAGGGTGCATTAATAAGTTTTAAAATGAAAACTCCTGAAAGTGGCATATATAAGAAGTACAGTGTTACCGACGATAGTGGTTTCTATACCACCTATATTTCGGGAGATAAAAGTTAATCTGCAATTCGATAATTGAATATTACAATAAATATAAGTAACACAAATCTTCCAGAGCCATCGGCTCGACACATATTGTAACAACGGGTTTCAACCCGTTGGATACATACCAATATAAACAAAAGTGCCGTAGGTACGACGCATATATGGGCCGTGTCTACGACACTTTTAATGATTTCATTCATTACAACGGGCTAAAGCCCGTTGCTACAAAATTGACCGAGGCTACGCCTCTTTTTGTTATACTTTTATTGTAGCGAAGTTTGAAACCCGTTGCTACATACATCGCTATGGTATTACAATATCGCTTTAACCCTTGCATCACGCAAATAAATACCCAACCGTAAGCACGCCAAATACAACCGGGAAATAATATGGCTGCTTAGCAAAAAGCATAACAACAATGGCACCACCTAAATAACCGGTAAGCAATATAGCGCCGATGATAGCGGTACGCGGCCAGATATATAAAATTGTGCAGATCAATAAAATAATGCCTATAGGCTGAACCAGATCTGCTGATAGTCCCAGTTTAACTGTACCCTCTACGGATATTGGATGTTTTATCACCTTCATCCCTGCATCAACCAATAAAAAAGAATAACTAAAGCGCTGATGATCCAACCGGTCCACAATGCGCCTTTTGATACTTGTTTTGTTTCCATTTTTAGTTTGTTTTAAAGTTTAGTCAAATTTAGGGTCGTAAACACATACACTTAACGTGTTAAAACGACATCTTTAGGGGGTGATTGAGACAATATATATAGCAAGTACTCGTCACCACGGTTGTCTTCAGTGCTCTCTGGCCGATTATTAACCCCAGTGATCAAGGGTAAAAGCGTATTTATCATCCACCATCAGCGATCTATATCACTCTTCAACAGGCTGGCACTAGCCACCAAATCAGAAGTATATAGCAAAAGAAAAGGCGTAAAGCTCAGTCGCCAACAACGAGCTGGCCGGTATAATCGATCGATCAAAGTAAAATCGTCGTGACCGACCTATATCCCGCGATCTAACTCTTTGGCGCCACCATTCACCTGTGTCTTTATCCAACGGGTTGGAGAGCCGTTGTTGTGTCAGGCAAATAATCTGAAGGTATCATTACTATATTTATTATGACAAATCAGTCTATCAGAATTGAATGCACTATAAATCTCTGGGTGTTGTAAACCGCTATCGTCGACACTATTAAACTCTTTATATGCCAACGCTCAGAATTTTCAGCGCAAAAACTAATGCAATGCGCCTCCTGGTAAATCATCGTTATGATTAATCCTCTGTCCCGTATATGAGCGTGTTTTCATCATCAATGGTTGCCTGTGATAAAACATTGTGTTTTTCTTCATCAAGGGCTGAAACAATGTTGAGAAACAGAGATATGGTGTACATTACATCAAGATCAGGTGGCTGACCACCATGTAAGAAGCTCATTCATCCCATCATTCAGATCGTTAAAAATCCACTATTAGCCTGTTATCGTTTGCGATGCTCAACAGTGATATCAATCTTTCAGGGCACACAGTCTTCCAGACCATTTAATTCATCATTAAAGGTGCTATCCGAAAGTACCTGGTTATTCATTAGATCAATCCGCAGTATTTTAGATGTGCCTTCAGACCGTGTTGACCAGGCTGCATGATGCCCGCGCCGGCTCCTAGCACCCAGCACTGCACTCTTTTTGCGCAATAGACCGGGCGCATCCAGCTACCCGGCTTGAATCGGACGAGGTCTGAAAAGCTACGCCAGCTACTCGATGTGCTGCGCCCAGTCTGTAAAAGCAGCGATGAGTTGGTGTAAGCGCTTAATAAGTGACGAGCTCTATGTTCCATCGACAATGGAGACAGGCCCTCAATATCCGGGCCGTTAATACAGGGTTCTGAAGCTGTTCACCAGATGAAACAGAAATCAGTTGCGGTTGGCAGTCATCGGGACCAACACTCAGGACCTGGTAAAAGCTGGAAGAAAGCCCGCTCGCCGATTTACTCAACAAAAATAAGCTGCCTGGGATGTTCAGACTACCTGATTATTAAAAATGTCTTGAGATCCGATTCGATCTACGATGTCATGATAGAGTATGCTAAAAAGAAGCGATGTCACCTAAAATATCGTTGACTTGCACATCCTGCAGAATTTCTGGATCAGATGCCGATAAAGTTTTGCGAATATGAAAATGTGCGCGATGATATGGCCCGATGATCAAAAAAGCGCCGGTAGCCGGCGATAAAGCTTCAGGTACTAAAGATATCAAAAATGAGAACTTACCAATGACATATCGTCGAGCTTCTGAGCTGTGGTCCTGTTTATATCATCAGCTTTCAGCTTTGATCTCAACGTGCACTTCACTATCTCAGACATCTCTGAAAATGGTTGTTGCGCGATGATGCCATTCGCTAACATATAAAAGCAAACGAACTTTACCAAACAACCTAAGCATTCCCAATTTTACAATATCGACATATTGTTTACGCAAGTTCTAATTAGTCGTCAGTGTACCAGCACCCAATACTATTAGTGAAGTTTTACACGCTGTTTATTTTCTAATAAAGTCAGATGTTCTGTATATACGCAAAATATCGACAAAAAGTGAAATCAAAGTTTTTCCATGAGCCTGACCGCCGCACCTTCCAACAAAGAGGCTACCATTCAAAGCTTTCAGTCATAACGATATGGTGAAATCAAAACGCCCAGTAATTCAATTCTTCATCGATGGAATTGAAGCAAAAGGATGATAATGGACGTTACAGCGGGCGGCTGAGAAGATT
>NZ_JABFCR010000063.1:0-20303 GCF_013087555.1 Mucilaginibacter humi | reverse complement strand
GGAACAACTCGCCTTCCGGGATTGATGATGGACTTGCCAAGTCGGCAATTGTTTGGTTTGATGAATTGCGGTTAACTGATTTTGATAACCAGGGGCGGTTGGGCCGCTATAGCACGTGCTGATTTTAAATTAGCCGATTTTGCCAATATCACTGTATCCGGCAATAAAAGTACTGCCGGGTTTGGCGCGCTCGACTCGAAGATGGAGGATAGACAGTTAACCAATAACCAGGGGTATGATATATCTGCAAGTATGGATATGGGCCGTTTTTTACCGGCTAAAACCGGCATTAAAATTCCTACTTATGTAAACGTATCAAACCAGGTTAACACACCGAAGTATGACCCGGCGCAATCTGATATCACGCTAAAACAAACGCTTGCCGGCGCGGCGTCAACTAAACAGCGCGACTCTATAAAAACTGCTGCCGAGGATTATACCATGCGTAAAAGCATCAATTTTACCGATGTGCATAAAGAACGTGTAAATACAGCTAAACCCGTACGCGTGTATGATGTCGAAAACTTGCATGCCAGCTATGCTTATACCGAGTACGTGCACCATGATTTTGTTACGGAAAGCGATCTGCAAAAAACCTACCGGTTAGAGCTGGCTTACAATTACGCTAATGAGCCTAAATACATTAATCCGTTCGAGAAGATCATTAAAAATAATATGCTGGCGCTTATACGTGATATCAATTTTAGCTGGCGCCAACCCGGTTAAACTTCAATATTAATTTTAACCGCTTTTATTCAGAAAATTCGCCAAGGAATACCGACCCGTCTAACCCGGTATTTATTCCGACCAGCTATAATAAAAACTTTAACATTATCCGTACTTATGGTGCCGGCTGGAAGCTTACCAAATCATTAAAACTGGATATTGACGCTACCAATCTATCGGTGGTTGATGAGCCTTATGGCCGTTTGGATGGATTGAAGATTGATACGCTTTGGCGCAACATCCGCAAGCTGGGCCGTACCACAAATTACAACCACACGCTTGATCTGACTTATGCCGTACCGATAAATAAGATACCGTACATGGATTGGGCGACGCTGAACAGCCGTTACACAACACATTTTACCGGCAGGCCGCCCCCGAGTTTGCTATTAACAACCCGCAATTTAATGTAGGTAACAGTATCCAAAACGCGCGTACCATACAGTTGGACCCGGCTATTGACTTTACCCGGCTGTACAGCAGGTTTGCTTTTTTAAGAAACGGAGCCGATCCAAATAGCAGCGCGTTTACCAGGCTGATGGTAGGTTTTATAACGAGTATTAAAGGCGCGAGTGCTAACTATTCGCGTACAGACGGTACATTCTTACCAGGATACTTACCACAATCAAATTTATTTGGCGAAGATTTGAGTTATGACGCGCCGGGGATTGGCTTTTTATTGGGCAGCCAGGCGGATATCCGTAATAGGGCCATCAATAATAACTGGATCTCAAGAGATACCCTGCAAAATCAACTTTATTTACAAACCATTAAAGAGGATCTGCAATTAAGGGCAAGCGTTGACCCGACCCCCGATCTTCGGATTCAATTTACCGCATTTAAATCGCAGGACCGTACTTACCAAACCAATTTTAAATTTTTAAGCAGCAGTGGTAATTTCGAAAACCCGGCACCATCAACCACGGGGAATTACAGTATATCTTATTTTTCGCTGGCTACCGCTTTTTCAAGAGAGAGCGGGGTTAACAATACCTCGGCACCGTTCCAGAAGTTCCCCGGATAACCGGGCCGAAATTTCAAAAAGGTTAGGCAGGGGCAATCCAAATTCGGGCGGGGTAGGAGCAGGCGGATTTGCCGATGGTTATGGGCCAAACTCGCAAAATGTATTGGTGCCGGCGTTCCCGGGCGGCTTATACCGGTAAGGACGCGTCGGGCGCAAATCTCACTCAATTTCCAAGCATCCCTATCCCTAACTGGCGCGTAAAATATACCGGCCTTAGTCGCCTGCCCTTTTTCCGAGGACTTGTTTGAATCATTTGACATCGATCATGAATACCGGTCGTCCTATTTAGTAAGTGGTTACAATACTTTATTACAATACAACGAAACCAATGGCGCATCGAGCGCGAGGGATGTAAATAACGATTTCCTGCCGCGCTACCAGTTTTCGCAGATAAGTATACTGGAGCAATTTGTACCGCTGATAGGTATCACCGTAAGGTTTAAAAACAACGTAACAACTAATGTAGAATACCGCCAAACCCGCGACCTGAACTTAAGCTTACTAAACAGCCAGCTTACCCAGTTAAATACCCGTGTTATAGGTTTTGGCTTTGGTTACCGAACAAGGAACTTCAGGTTCCCGTTTGGATTGTTTAATAACCTGATATTGAAAAACGACCTGAACTTTAAATTAGATTTCGCATTGCGCGATAATAAGACGTTGATATACCGTGCAGATGTTACAGCCGCGCAAATCCTTTCGGGCGCACAAAATATTACCTATCGACCGGCAATTGATTATACCATCAGCGAGCGTTTTATCTTGAATATATTTTACGATACTAACATGACTAAGCCATATACCTCGCAGGCTTTCAATACGTCGTTTACAAATTTTGGTTTTAACCTGAAACTGTTGCTTCAATAAAAGCAAGTAGTTATTGTTTGCCTTTTGCTGCTTTATCTGCCTCTTTCTGCCGCTTCTCCAACTCCTTTTTTAGTTTACGCTGTGCACGTCGTTGTTTGCGCATTTCTTTTTTGTCTGGCGATTTTTTTGTTCAGATCGCCCTGCGCCATACGTTCGGTTGCCGCTTTACGTGTTTTATCGTCATAACCTACCGCCGGTTTAATGCCTATAAGTAACGTTTTCCATAGGGTGGAAAAGAAAGTGGTATTAATGGGCCTGGTGTAATTTACGTTGAATGTGCGCGGTATTTCTCCCTCTTTATCCGGGTTGTTGTGTTTCAATATAAATAGGTTGGCAAACAACGTCTCTATCAGCTTCTTCTTGAGTATAGCATTAGTGGTGTCGGCCCTTAAGATGTTTACTTTAAGGTCGTTGTATAAAAAGATGACTTTTCCTTTTGATCTTTTGCTGTCTGCTTTAAAATCAAAGTTTAAAGATTTAAGTGTGCCCGATGATATTTTTATCATGGCCAGCGGAATAGTTGCAGGGTTGACCGCTTGCAGTCCCATTGTGCCTAAGCTGCCTTTATAACTGTAGGATGCATTCTTATCTGTTAAATTAAAAACAAAAGCTACATCTAACTTACCATGATCCATGAAACGGCTGCTTACCCGGATCTTGCCAATATTATTTTTTTGCAGTGCGATTTTGTTATTCGTGAAGTTAAATACTTTAGCATTGGTATTGTTAAATGATATCGTACCTATCTGTCGCGATTTCTTATTGAATTCACTATAGTTTATGTCTACATGTTTAATAATAACGGTATCAATTTTAACCTCGGTTTTTAAGCGATGTACTGCTATACCGGGGAAACTGGTTATCTTATTTTTAAACGTTTTAATTTTATTGGGATTATTGAAAATGTCAAAATTGCCATTGCTCAATATCAAGCTGGAACAACTGATGGTGCGGTATTTATGATAAAATAAAAAATCAAAGTTGTTAAGCTGTGCCGAATCCAGCTTTAAGCTGAATTTATCCTTGCGGGTGCTTTTAATAAACAAGGCTGTTTTAACCGGTTCCCAGCTTAGCTCCACGGCATTTACTTGCGATAAACGGGTTGATAGTTTAAGCCGCTTAACGCTGTAAGTATATAAGCCATTGGCAGATTTGCTTTTGTAATTATTCAGGTCGGCCACTACATCTTTAAAGTAAAGAAAGCGTGATTTATCCGTTTGCGTTGCCGAGTCTATGAGCAAGTCATTGCCATGCATGTCCATTTCCTTTAACTCTGTTAACATGGGCTTGCCGGTAGCATGGTTGTAATATTTAAAGTTGGCGTTATTTAAAAATATATTGCCAATATGTATTGATCTCAGGTCAGGCTTAACCTTTTGCCAGAGGGTTCGGTTATCTGCCGTTACGGTATCTTTATCTTTATTTAGGAGGTAGGTAATTCGTATTTCAGGATTGGTTAACACCATCTGGTTTATATCAAGCAGGTGGTTAAAATACAGTTTAAAGGGATGTATATGCGATAATACCAGCCGCTGTGCATGCAATTCAAACAAAGTATTGGGAGCAAGGTGCTGCTTGTTTTGCTTATTGTAAACGTCGGTATCGGGCTTAAAAGTTAAGTTGTAAAAAATAAGCTTACCTTCCAGTATGTTTAGTTTTACATCGGCAAAGTCAACCTTATACAATCCGTTACTGCCTTTTGCAACACCGTTTTTTATCTTACCGGCCAAAATAGGCGACCAGTACCGGTTAACCACAAACGCTACCAACAAAACAACTATCGTAACCGACACAAAAATGGCGAGCGTTACTTTATGCCTTTTTGCTTTAAAAATGCTAACGCCATTATTATTTATTTACAGGTTTTTTAAGATTTGCTATCGAGTCTTTTTTGCCTGGCGGCGGGCCTGGCGTTCTAATTTACGTTGTTTGTGATCGGCTTTAAATTTATTAAACTTATCAACTAAGGTACTTACTTTGGCTACCACTTTATTAACCTTGCCTTCGGTTTTTTTATCGAAGCCAACACTTGGTTTTAAACCATCAAGCAATCCCTTATATAAAAAACTAAAGAAAGAGGTTGTCGGCTCGCGTTTTAAATTAATCGGTCCGGGCCTGAATTTTCCCTTGGTCGGGTTATCATTGTAGATGATCAAGGTGTTAGCAATTTTTGATATAAAGCCCGCTGTTTGCAATTTTGCCTGCCCGTCAACCTTTTTAAGTAGCTGCACATTCAGGTTCCGGTAATAAAATTCTAAATGCCCCTTGCCATTATAGTTATTGGCATCTACATTAAAGGTTAGCCTGTCCACATCGGCACTTTGTACGTGTACCAATGCCAAAGGCTTTACCAGCTTATCTAATATCCGCCCATCAAATTTACCTAATGCGCCCGAGTAGTTAAATGCCCCATTTTTAGCATTTAAATTGAACTTGAAATTTACCTGCAGCGGCGCTGCATCCATAAAACGGGTGTTAATGTGGGCCCTCATAAAAGGGTTGATCTTTTTAACATCAGCATCATTAGTTACGTTTAAAATGTAGCCGTTTGTATTGGTGAATTTAATGATGCCGGTTTGCTGGGTAGTAGCATCCAATTCAGAATAAATAATATCAGTATGCCTGATATTTAATCGCGTTAGCTTCATATCCAAGGCTACGCGCTGTAAAGCCTGGTGCGGGTCATGGCCTATCTTAATTGACTTTTTGCCTTTATAATTGCTGTTGCTGTAGATCAGTACATTGGCATTAGCGATATCCATAACACCTGCATATAGCTTTTGGTCGCGCAGGAAACGTTGCAGATCAATATCTGTTATGGCTATCTTTTTAAATTTTAAGGTAAAGATATCGCCTGATGTACCCAGCTTTTTATAAAAATCGGCGTGATTATATCGGGGTAAAAAATCTACCTTATCCAGTATGATCTCGCGCTTCGCGGTCGAAAAGTAGATCTGTTTCAGATCAGCCTTATACATGCTGTCGGGCGTTGCAATTTTATAATCATGCAATATAAACTCAATGCCTTTGGTGTAGTAAAAGCGGGTGGTGTCCAAAGCTGATAATGAATCTATCAATATATGTGATATATTAATATCTAAATGTTTAAGGGCGGTTTGCCCGGTTACCGGGTTGCTTTTGTTGATATAATTTACGCTGATATCTTTTAGCGAGATAGAATCTATTCGCAGCTGTTTAAATATGTCCTTAATGATCTGATACGGGGTTTTAGGTTTGCCCACCTTAACTGTGTCATTGAAGCTATAACGCTTATTTACAATAGTAAGATCGGGCTTATCTATGGTGATATTATTTATTATCAGCACCTTTTCTGGTAAGCCTTTTTAGCGCCTACATTTTTTATACTAAGCTTTTTAACACTAAGCGTAAACAGGTTATCGGGTGCTTTTTGAGCAGACACTAATTTTTCATACACTGCCGAATCCGGGACCAGCTTAAAATCACTAAGCGTTGCATCGCCTGATGCAAGGTCGAGATCGAAGTTAGAGTATTCAATATGGTACAAGCTGTCTGTGGATTTTAGCACCATTTCTTTCAGCTTGGCTTGCAGCAGCGGTTTCCATTTATCTCCTGCTATATATCTTTTATATAAATACCAGCCGGTACCCCTAAAAGGAATATAAATACCAATATTACTATTGGCCATATCCGGATAGTATATTTTGGGGGCGTATGGGTTGTGGTCATTCACTAAAGCTTTCATTTACAACACCAAAAACAGCGTTTTGTTAAATATGAATTATTCCTGCACAGAATAATAATGTTAGCATAGTAATTTAACTTTCATAATTCTGCCAATCTGTCACCTTGTATATAAATTTTATGTATTTTTGCTGCTCAATTTTAACAACAATGATGGATTTGGTTATTCCGGATAAAGCACATGATGAGAGCAGACAGGGCGAAGCTTTAATATTAGACCCTGTTGAGGGCAAAAATAGCGGGCGTAAGCTGTATATAGAAAGTTACGGCTGCGCCATGAATTTTTCTGACAGCGAGATAGTTGCTTCTATATTATCAGAGCAGGGCTTTGAAACCACCGGCGATTTTAACAACGCCGATGTGATCTTCATCAACACGTGTTCTATCCGTGAAAACGCCGAGACACGCGTGCGTAACCGCCTGAAGGAATTTAAGGTAGCCAAAGGTAAAAACCCCGGAATGGTGGTTGGTGTGCTGGGCTGCATGGCCGAGCGCTTAAAAGCTAAATTTTTAGAAGAAGAAAAACTTGTTGACGTTGTAGTAGGCCCTGATGCTTACCGCGACCTGCCAAACTTAATAGACCAGTTGACAGCGGCCAGAAAGCCGTTAATGTGTTATTATCGCGTGAAGAAACTTATGCTGATATAAGCCCGGTGCGCTTAAATAGTAATGGGATTAATGCTTTTGTATCCATTATGCGTGGCTGTGATAATATGTGCTCGTTCTGTGTGGTACCATTTACCCGCGGCCGCGAACGTAGCCGCGATCCGTTTTCTATCGTCCAGAATCTACTGATCTGTTTAATAAAGGATACCGTGAAGTTACTTTATTGGGGCAGAACGTGGATAGCTACAAATGGGAAAATGAGGACGGAACCAATAAAGTTAATTTTGCTAACTTGTTAGAGTTAGTGGCTTTGATTAGTCCTGAGCTGCGCGTGCGTTTTTCAACTTCGCACCCAAAGGATATTACTGACGAAGTTTTATATACCATCGCTAAATACGACAATATTTGTAATTATATTCACCTACCGGTACAATCAGGTAACAGCCGTGTGCTGGAACTGATGAACCGTACTTATACCCGCGAATGGTACATTAACAGGATTGATGCTATCCGCCGTATCATTCCGGAATGTGCGATATCAACTGATGTGATAACAGGTTTCTGTACAGAAACTGACGAAGAGCATAAAGAAACCGTAAGCATGATGGAGTACGTGCAATACGATTTTGCCTACATGTTTATGTATAGCGAGCGTCCGGGCACATTAGCTGCCAAACGTTATGCCGATGATATCCCGGAAGCGGTTAAAGCCGCAAGGTTAACGGAGATTGTGGCGCTACAGCAGAAATATTCTTTAGTGCGTTTACAGCGTCAAATTGGTAAAGTGCAAAGGGTACTGATTGAAGGATTCTCAAAAAATCAAAAACGATTACGCCGGCCGTACAGATCAAAACGCAATGATGGTGTTCCCGGTAGATGAAAGATTTAAACCGGGCCAATATGTAAATGTTATCGCCGAAAGATGTACAACGGCTACATTGATGGGACGAATAATTGACTAATTAATTAACCTACATTATTCTCCCTTTAGGGGTTAGGGGGCATGGAAATACAAGAAATTAAACAACGCTACGGCATAATAGGCAACTCGCCATTATTAAACCGGGCAATAAATATAGCTAACCAGGTTGCACCTACTGATATCTCTGTTTTAATAACAGGCGAGAGTGGTAGCGGTAAAGAGGTTTTCTCGCACATTATTCACCAGATGAGCCCGCGCAAGCATGGTCCGTTTATAGCGGTTAACTGCGGTGCCATACCTGAAGGTACAATCGACTCGGAATTATTCGGCCATGAGAAAGGTGCTTATACCGGCGCCGTTGGCGAGCGTAAGGGATATTTTGAAACGGTGAATGGCGGAACGATCTTCCCGGATGAGATTGCTGAGATGCCATTAGGAACGCAGGCGCGTTTATTGCGTGTTTTAGAGTCGGGGCAATATATCAAGGTAGGGTCATCAAAGGTTGAAAAAACCAATGTGCGCGTTATAGCAGCAACCAACGTTGATGTTTATGACGCGGTAAAGAATGGTAAGTTCCGCGAGGATCTTTACTATCGTTTAAATACGGTGCCATTACGTATACCGCCATTGCGCGACAGGAAAGAAGACATTTACCTGCTTTTCAGGAAATTTACATCAGACTTTACCGATAAATACCGTACACCGCCAATTCAGTTAGATGAAGAAGCGCAACAGGTGTTGATCAACTATTCATGGCCGGGTAATGTGCGCCAGCTAAAAAATATGGCCGAACAACTGGCCGTTTTAGAGCGCGAGCATGTAATTACCGGTCAAACGTTGCTAACCTACATCCCGCAGGAAGCCAATGGTAAAAATCTGCCAATGCGCATAGGTAACCGGGTAAGGAGGATTTTAGTGAGCGCGATATATTATACAAAGTATTGTTTGATATGAAACGCGACATGGTGGAGCTTAAAAAACTGGTGGCTGATATCATCGAGCATGGCGGGGTAACACCGGTTTTGCCAATCAATCGCAGGCTATCAATCAACTTTATCGTGATATTGAAATGCCGGGTAGTACCGAGCAACAATTTACTATACAACAACCCGTTATTAACAACAATAATGATGGCTATAACATAACGCACGATGCCGAAGAGGTGGAAGAGTCTTTATCTTTAATAGAGAAGGAATCCGACCTGATCCGCAAGGCCTTAAAAAAACATAAAGGCAAACGCAAGCTGGCTGCAAATGAGTTGGGCATATCAGAAAGAACGTTGTACAGAAAAATAAAAGAATTAAATTTATAGGGTTGATGAAAAGGTTACTGGGTTTGTTGTTGGTATTAGGCGCATTGATTTTTGTTTCGCCGGGCTGTTATACACTATCCGGGTCGGCAGTCCCCCCCGCGATGACTACCATACATATCGATTTTTGAGAATGATGCACCCATCGTAGTATCCAACTTAAGCCGTGTGTTTACAGAGGCATTGAAAGAGCGCATCCGTTCTACAACCAAAATAAGTATTGTTACCGCCGAGGGTAAGGCTAACATGGGTGGTTCTATCACCGGGTATAATTATGCACCGGTTTCTATCCGTGCCACTAATCCAAACCAGGCGCCAATTGCCAATGCCAGTGTTTTAACTATTACAGTTAGGGTTAAATTTGTGTATGATGCTGATAAAAACTTAATTTTGATCAGGCTTTTACTAAAACGGCTAATTTTACCGGGGACATTAACTCGCAGGAGCAGGCCTTGATACGGACCATAGTGAAACAGCTTGTTGACGATATTTTTAATAAGGCCTTTAATAATTGGTAAGTATTTTATAGCTTCATCCCCGTGAACGAACAAGTAGATAACGCAGAATACGAATTTTTATGGAAGCTATTAGCCAACCCGGCTGATCCTAATCACTCTTATATATTCAATTTACAATCGTTAGTAACCGATTTTCCGCAAAGCGGGGCCTTGCGTGCGCTTTTGATGCCTAATGGCGATAAGCGTCATTTAAAACATGCGGCTGCTTATTTTAATCCGCGTACACTACATAAATTAGCTACCGCGCCAGATAGTTTGCCACACGTAACAGCCGGGCAGATTGTTTTTAGCGATGAGCCACCAGTGGTAGCAACCGATACTTATTTTAATATACCCGGGGCAGAGCCGTTTGTGCCGCCTCGGAGTTGAACCCGAACCGGAAGCACCGTATATACCTATTGTTGATGATAGCGCGGAGAATAGGGTTACAGAGGATTATACCCATACACCGTACAATACTTTTTCCGAACCGGTGGCTGACGTTACCCCAATTGATAATACATTAGCTTACCATACTTTTGCTGAACCAGTGGCTGACCCTTTGAGCGAAAGTGAAACCGCATATATCCAAGAGGAACCTCAAACATATAATCAGCCGCTAACACCTGCTGATGATGTGCAAGCTCAATCAGAGTCGGCGATAGATACATATGCAACGCAGGAAAATTATTTGCACGAACCTGAAAATCCCGTTACGTGGGAAGAAGAGATGGAGGCAACGCGGCCAGCGCCACCTGAAGGAAATTCGCTTGCTCAGCAATACGAAGCTTATCTAACAGAAAGCGAAGCTACGCCAACAGCAACTGTATCATCATATGATGAACGGTATTTCCACCAGGCTATTGATGACGAGGTATATGATGAGATAGTAAGTATAGAAGATATTGGCCTGGAGCAGTTGGCCATCATCAATAAATCAGCTAAAGAAGAAGAAAATAAAGAGGCTGCTGCAAGGGCAGAGGCCAGTGAAGCGTATTTTTACGAGCCAAAGCATGAAGAACCTGTTGCTGTACCAGAGCCGGTACAAACAGATACGCATCCAGCTGTTTTAGCACAGGATGGCCCCGCTATACAGCCGCAAACAATGCAGCGCCAGGCAAAAAGCAACCCGGCAAACTACAACGACGAGAAAATGCCGTACACCTTTATGTGGTGGTTAGATAAAACCCGTAAAGAACACGCCAATATATATCAGCCTTACGTAAACAACCGTACGTCTCCGCCGCCCGCGCCTAAAGCAACCAGCGGAGTAGTAGATGAATTGCAAAAGCAATATTATCAAAATATAGTAAGCCATAGTCCGCTTGCTGATTTGGATAAAAATCCACCAAAAACATCAGCTGCGCCTCATGATCGTAAAGAGGATAAAATAATTGAACGCTTTATACAGCAGGAGCCACATATTCAGCCCCCAAGCGGTAACAAGCTTGATACGGAAAATAAGGCCAAACGCAGTTCGGAAGATAAAGAAGAATTAGTTACAGAAACATTGGCCCGTATTTATACCGAACAAATGCTTTATCATAAAGCCATATTGACGTATAAAAAATTGATGTTGAAATATCCGGAAAAAAGCCTTTACTTTGCAGGCCAAATTGAACAGTTAGAAAATAAAATAAATTAAGATAAAGAAATGTATATCGTATTAGTGATCCTTGTTGTTATTGTGTGCGCGCTTTTGGGCCTTATTGTATTGATCCAAAACCCTAAGGGTGGTGGCTTATCATCAAACTTTTCAAGCTCATCTCAATTAATGGGTGTGCAAAAACCGGCGATTTTTTAGAAAAAGGTACCGGGGACTGGCTATAACCTTAATGATATTAGCATTAGCAATTAATGTTGTTACAAAAAGTGGTGTATCAAAATCTAATTCAGAGTATAATGATCAAATTCAAAAATCATTAAAAGCAACACCAACAACTGCACCGGCAGCACCTGCTACGCAACCGTTGACATTACCGGCAACCCCGGCAAAAAAATAAGCTGATAAAAACTTTATAATTAAAAAGGCTTTGGAGAGAACTTCAAAGCCTTTTTTGCATTAAGCTACTGTCATCATGGCATTGATAGATTGATTAAGTAATCCTATAAATTTGCTGGGTTACTTAAATCTGACAATACAACAGGATATGTGTCAATTTTTACGCTTGGCATAATTGATGTGTAAAAGCAAGCAAAGTATAACTTATAATAACCAATAAATAAATATTAGTATGTCATTAAACATTAAACCTATCGGAGACAGGGTAGTAGTAGAAGCTGCACCGGCCGAAACAAAAACCGCTTCGGGTATTTACATTCCTGAGACCGCGCAGGAAAACCACAACACGGACAAGTTGTTGCTGTTGGCCCGGGCAGATACGCTGATTCTACAGGTAATTTAATACCGTTATCAGTAAAAGCTGGAGATAAAGTTCTTTACGGAAAATTTGCCGGACAAGAAGTTACAATTGAAGGTAAGGACTACCTGATAATGAGAGAATCGGATATTTATATTGTGTTATAATTATTGAATATTGAAGGACTTCTGTCCTCATAATAAAAATCAATAATTCAATAAATCATTAATTCAAAAATTAATTAAGAATGGCAAAGCAAGTAAAATATAATGTTGAGGCAAGAGACGCCCTGAAAAGAGGTGTTGACACTTTAGCTAACGCGGTTAAAGTAACGTTAGGTCCAAAAGGCCGTCACGTAATTATTGACAAGAAGTTTGGTTCACCGGCTGTAACTAAAGATGGTGTTACTGTAGCTAAAGAAATTGAACTGAAAGACCCTATCGAAAACATGGGTGCCCAAATGGTGAAAGAAGTTGCATCAAAAACCGCTGATATTGCAGGTGATGGTACTACTACTGCAACTGTATTGGCACAGGCAATTGTTACTGCAGGTATTAAAAACGTAGCTGCAGGTGCAAACCCAATGGATTTGAAACGTGGTATTGACAAAGCAGTTAAAGTTGTTGTTGAGAACTTAAAAGCTCAAAAACAAGATGTTGGTGATGATTTCAGCAAGATCAAACAAGTAGCTTCAATCTCTGCTAACAATGATGACGTTATTGGCGAAATGATTGCTGATGCAATGCAAAAAGTTGGTACAGGCGGTGTTATAACTGTTGAAGAGGCAAAAGGTACCGAAACTGAAGTTAAAACTGTAGAAGGTATGCAGTTTGACCGTGGTTACCTGTCGGCTTATTTTGTAACCAATACAGACAAAATGGAAGCTGAGTTGGAAAACCCTTACATTTTGATCTACGACAAAAAGATCTCTTCAATGAAAGAGATACTTCCAATACTTGAAAAACAAGTACAAACAGGAAAGCCATTATTAATTATTGCTGAAGATTTGGATGGCGAAGCGCTATCAACTTTAGTAGTAAATAAAATCCGTGGCTCACTAAAAGTTGCTGCTGTTAAAGCACCGGGCTTTGGCGATCGTCGTAAAGCTATTTTGGAAGACATTGCTACCTTAACCGGTGGTACTGTAATTTCTGAAGAAAAAGGTATCAAATTAGAATCAGCTGAATTAAGCGACTTAGGCCAGGCAGAAAAGATCATTATCGATAAAGACAACACAACTATTATAGATGGTGCGGGTAGCGCAGATGCTATCCAGGCTCGTGTTGGCGAAATTCGTGCTTCTATGGAGGCCACTACTTCTGATTACGATAAAGAAAAATTGCAAGAGCGTTTAGCTAAATTATCAGGCGGTGTTGCTGTATTATACATCGGTGCTGCATCTGAAGTTGAAATGAAAGAAAAGAAAGATCGTGTTGACGATGCTTTACACGCAACCCGTGCGGCTGTTGAAGAAGGTATCGTAGCAGGTGGTGGTGTTGCTTTCATCCGCGCAGTAGCAGCTTTAACTAATCTGAAAGGTGATAACGAAGACGAGAACACTGGTATCCAGATTATCCGTCGTGCTATCGAAGAGCCATTACGTCAGATCTGCGAGAACGCAGGTATTGAAGGTTCTATCATCGTACAAAAAGTAAAAGAAGGCACAGCCGATTTTGGTTACAATGCACGTACTGATAAGTTTGAGAACTTAATTGGTGCAGGTGTTATCGACCCAACTAAAGTAAGCCGTGTGGCTTTAGAGAACGCAGCATCAATTGCAGCTATGTTGTTAACAACAGAATGTGTATTGGCTGACGAACCTGAAGAAGCACCAGCTGGCGGTCACCCACCAATGGGCGGCGGCGGCATGGGCGGCATGATGTAATCTGCTGATCATTACAGACTTCTCATTATTAAAACCCCTGTATGTTTTTGCATACAGGGGTTTTGTGTTTTTGTACAGCCTGCATTGTCATAACCCGGTAAACGAACGGTCATTTGTTAATCAAATGATTAATTTGATAACAATTGGGTAACAATTAAGCCTAATTTTGAATATACTTTTGAAGTAAGAATAAAAAGGCACAACAATTGAATATACCTATACATGAAACAGTTAACACCCACTACCAAACAAATACATTCAACCTTAGTTGATTGGGTTTTGTTTAAAGTACCCGCGTTGTTTGTAACTATTTACGGACGCTAAAAATTTGTAACTTCGTACTTCATTATGAAGTTACAAGATTACCTGCACCAAATATATATAATAGCCTATCAATGGCTAATAATAAACGGACTTAAAGTAGTACTCGGTATCGCCGTACTGATAATAGGTTTAAAGCTCATTAAATTTATTGGTACCCGCATTCGCGAGCGGATGAGTAAAAGAGAAGTCCACTCATCTTTACAACCATTTTTTCTTAGTCTATCTATAACAGCGCTATATATTTTATTAATAATTGGCGTGATGACTATTGTTGGCATTCCGTTTAGTGCTTTTGCTACTATTTTAGGTGGTTTTACGGTAGCAGTAGGTTTGGCCTTATCAGGCACGTTTCAAAACTTTGCTGGCGGGGTGCTTATTTTATTATTAAAACCGTTTGAGCTTAACGACAGTATTTTTGCGCAGGGGCAGGAAGGCAGGGTTATATCCATACAAATATTTTATACCGTACTATTATCCCCTGATAATAAAACCATTATTATCCCTAACGGGAAGCTGTTTAACGAGGTAATAGTAAATGTTACCCGCGAAGGCAAACGCCGCCTTGATTTTGAAGTTAAGCTGGGTTATTATGTAGATGTTGACCAGGCAAAAAGATAATAACCGACGCTATCAACGCCGTTCCGGGGTTTTAAAAACTCCGGCAATAAGAGTGGGTATTATATCGTTTGAAGTTGAGCATATACGTTATACTGTAAACGTATGGGTGCAGCCCAACGACTTTTTGAATGTTAAAATTGCCCTGCAGGAAAAGATCATCAAAGATCTTAAAGCCGGCGGCATAAGGCTGCTGGGTACCTGATAAACCATAACATGCAACGCGAACAACTTTCTGTATTTGATATGTTTAAGATAGGCATAGGCCCGTCAAGCTCACATACGCTCGGCCCCGGCGTGCCGCGCAACAGTTTGTGCATACACTTGAACAGTTCGACGCACTGCCATCGGTATCAGAAATAAAGATTTTATTATATGGTTCGCTGGCTAAAACAGGTCGCGGTCACGGTACAGATATAGCCATATTATTGGGCCTGAGCGGTGATGATCCGGTAACTTTTGCAGTAGACGAGGTAACACCCAAAATAAGCCAGATAACCACTACTCACAAAATTGTACTGGGCGGTAAACACGAAATAGATTTTACGGCCGACCAGGATCTGCTATTCCTATTCAATGAAAGTTTGCCTTATCACCCTAACGCGGTAACATTCCGGCATTTTTAAGTACCGGTAAAGCAATCTCGGAAACTTATTATTCTATTGGCGGCGGGTTTGTAGTAAAAGAAGGCGGACAAAACCAACAAAAAGCAGAAGTTGACTTACCGTTCCCGATAGATACGGCTGGCGATCTGTTGCACTGGTGTATAAAAACAGGGCTAAAAATATCAGAAGTAGTAACCGAGAACGAACTGGCCTGGCGCAGCGAACAGGAAACCAAAGCCGGTGTACTAAACATCTTTAATTCAATGGCCCAGTGCATGTACCGGGGCAGCCATACCAAAGGCAAATTACCCGGAGGCCTGAATGTAGAACGCCGCGCAGCCAATTTAAATAAAAAGCTTATCGGCACAAATACCTACAGCAATTTTGAGGAGTGGGTTGCAGCTATCCGTAAAACAGGTACTGGCTTTCAAAATATATTAGATTGGGTAAGCTGCTTCGCACTGGCGGTTAACGAAGAGAACGCATCATTTGGCCGTGTAGTTACCGCGCCTACTAATGGTGCAGCAGGGGTTATTCCTGCAGTTTTGCAATACTATTTGGTTTTTTGCGATGGGTATGACGAGAAACGGATCATCCAGTTTTTACTAACCGCATCAGAGATAGGGTGTATATTTAAAAAGGAGCTACCATATCAGCCGCTATGGGTGGTTGCCAGGCAGAGATAGGTGTATCATCAGCAATGGCGGCAGCGGGCCTCACGGAGTGTTTAGGGGGCTCACAGCGGCAAGTAATGATGGCCGCGGAGATTGCTATGGAACATCACCTGGGCCTAACTTGCGACCCGATAGGGGGACTGGTGCAGGTGCCTTGTATTGAGCGCAATACCATGGGCGCTATTAAAGCAATAACAGCCTCGCAGCTGGCTTTACAAACTAACCCGGATAATGCCAAAGTAAGCCTGGATGCCGTGGTTAAAACCATGTGGCAAACCGCGCAGGACATGAACTCGAAATACAAAGAAACTGCAGATGGCGGATTAGCTATTAATATCCCGCTAAGCCTGCCTGAGTGTTAAGGGTTTATTGTAATTCGTGAAATTCGGTTAGCAATTCGTGAAATTGGTGTTATTATTTCTTAAATAGACGGATATCAAACACAAAAGGATCTATACTTTTTACCTTTACTTTCTTAAAATCCGGGTGTCGCGGATTTACCGTGTAGTTAAAATCGCCCTCAACAGTTGCCGACGGAACCTGCAATACCAAATGCTCATTACTCCTGATAAAATTATTACCCATGGCCTGCGTATCCCTTACAAATGGGTATTTATTCCAGTTAGGCGAAAGATCTTTCAGGTCGAGTTTTAAAATGTCTTTATCAGGTATATCTATAGTAGCCAGGAAATAATTTGCAGGCACAATGCCGAAGGGCACATGCACTGCAACTTCTACAACGGCTAACGCCCGCGAAGCAGCGGTATATAAAACGGGGATACCTTTACTGTTCCAGCGACCGCCCGTTTTTTCGGCGCCATAGCCCGATAGATCATTAATAAAGGCCTGCTTGCTAAGCCGGTAAACAATCATGCCAATATACCGTGTTCAATGCGGCCCAACTCATCATAAATTGAATTAATGCCAAATGCAGTATCTAAAAGATCCTTGGGTTTAACATTACCAAGCGGTATGCTCACAGTATCCATCCAGTGTAAAAGTTATCAGCTATACCAAAAACATCAATGCCCTTTTTATAAAGTAGCTCAATTTGTAAGATACGCTCAGAGTAAAGCGGATCAAAAGATTTGTTCTCTTTTTTATAACGCTGGATAGTGCGCTCAGAAAGATGCAGGTATGATGACCAATCCTCCATATCAAAATGGATATGATTAGATAGCTTGGTAAAATAGGGAAACGGCACCCCTTCTCTAACCATGTTGGTTAAATCAAAGCTATCCTCTTCGGGGAACACGTATAGTTTTTCTTTACTCATATCTTAGACATCTGTCATCAAATTTACGACATGTGTCCAAGAATAACAAATCTTTTTTAATTTAGTTTTTTAATATCTCCATCTCAAACAATACCGAAATATAATGTTGAAGAAGATCTTGAACCTTTTTAATATCAACCTCGCGCCCTAATTCTTGTTGTATTGAGGTTACTGCTTTATCATCAATACCGCAGGGGATAATGTTTTTAAAATAAGAAAGATCGTTATTTACATTAAATGCCAGGCCATGCATAGTTACCCAGCGGCTGCAGCGTACACCCATTGCGCTTATTTTGCGGGCACGCTCGTTATCCGCATCCAACCAAACACCCGTATAGCCCGGGTAGCGTGATGCTTTAATGCCATAATCGGCCGGGGTAAGTATTACCGCTTCTTCAAGTGTGCGAAGGTATAGGTGTATATCTGTAAAAAAATTATCCAGATCAAGTATAGGATAAGCTACAATTTGCCCCGGTCCGTGATATGTTATATCGCCGCCGCGGTTAATATGATAGTAGGTAGCATCATTATCCTGCAGTCCCTGTTCGTCAAGTAATAAATGCTCAGGCTTGCCGCTGTTACCCAAAGTATATACATGCGGATGCTCGCAAAAAACAAGATAGTTAGGTGTTATGATGTCATCAACCGGTGCATCGCCTGCAAGAGCCAACTGGCGGTTGCGAATCTCCATTTTAAGTGCGATGGTAGCCTTAAACAATTCTTCCTGTTTCGCCCAGGCTTCTTTGTAGTCAATCAATTCCCAGTCCTGTACGGTAACTTTTTTGTTCTTCATCTTATCCCTTTACGTAACCAATCATGTAGTCTTCGTATTGCAAATATCCTACGTTATATTCATTTTTTACCGCACCCTTGGTTAATGTGGCATTTAACTGACCCTGCTCTGCGTAAGTAAACGGTGCTAATAAAATATCATCCATAAATGATACTTCCTTTTGTCCGTAGCACTTATATACAGCTTCTTTGGCACACCAGCAGGCATAAAGTTTGGCTATACGATTATCAGTACCAATAAAATCTAACTCTTGTGGCGATAAAAAGCGGGCGGCTATACGCTCAACTTTTTCTTTTACCTGTTCTATATCAATACCTACCGGACTTTTCTTACTGATCATTACCGCTGCGTAATCAAACGAGTGGCTTAACGATATATGATACGGGAGCGATACCAGTAAGGTTTGCCATGATCATCAACCTGGCAGTCAATATATTCTTCGGTTCGCAGCATTTTGCGTAATAAAACACGTGTGCCTAACCAATGCAGGTGGCGCTTGCCATTACTTATTTTTTCAACAAAGGCTTTTTCCTCATCATTTAATTGCAACTGATTATACAGGTCCTCGGCCTGTTCCTCTATTTTCCAGAGTGCAAATTCAGTATCGTCATCAACCCGTTGCCTGTAAGCTATCGCCATAAAAGTAAAATTGCAAAAAGCAGCACAAACTTAGAGCAAATAATTCTAATTTTAGCCAAAATCCCATTCCTTGTTTTATGATATTGTCTGATAAGCGTATTCTTGAAGAAATTGAAAAAGGCCACATAGTAATTGAACCCTTTAAGCGCGAATGTTTGGGCACAAATTCATACGACGTGCATTTAGGAAAATACCCGGCAACCTACAAAAGCCGGGTGTTGGATGCCAAAGTTCATAACGAGATAGACAGCTTTGAGATCCCGAAGGAAGGCTTTATTTTACAACCTAACACTTTGTACTTAGGCGTAACTGTTGAATATACCGAAACGCATATGCACGTCCCGTTTTTAGAAGGTAAATCAAGCACCGGCCGGTTAGGGATTGATATTCATGCCACCGCTGGCAAGGGCGATGTAGGTTTTTGCAATACCGGACACTGGAGATATCATGCGCGCAACCAGTAAAGATTTACCCCGGTATGCCCATTGGCCAGCTAATTTATTTTGTTGTGGAGGGCGATATAGAAACACTGTATAATACCAAAAGCAACGCCAAATACAACAACAAAACTACCCGCCCTGTAGAGAGCATGATGTGGAAGAATAAGTTTTAGGCAGTTATAGATTTACTTAAATAACATTTTTTAAGTATTTTTGTGATCACAGATGTCGACTACAGAAACACAAGAACAGACCTTTACGCTGGAAGAATTACTGGCAGGATTTAAAGAGCTGCATCGCCTTATATTATGGAACGATGACCATAATACCTTTGATCATGTTATCCATTGCATGATAAAATACCCGGATTATACCGAAAGCCGGCCGAACGCATTGCCTGGAAAGTGCATAACGAAGGCAAATGCGCCGTGTTAGAAGGTTCATTTACCGAAGTAGAGGTTTATCGTAAAATACTTCAACAAGAAGGATTGACGGTTAGTGTGGATTGAGCTGTAAAGATTACTGATTGAAGATTAAAGATTGGTTGAAGAGTCCATAAAGGTATAAAGAGAAAGCCCGGCAATATTGCAAGGCTTTCTCTTTATGGTATAAGACGAGCGTTAGGCTCAAATCTTTAATCTTTAATAACTAATCTTCTATACAAAATAATTCCATCCATGCACATCCGGGCCGTTTCCGTAACGGATAGCATCAAGGGTTTTTAATACTTTTTGAGAGAAAGCTCTTTCTTTCGGATCAATAAGGGTATACTCCTCGCCATTCCAACTGATAGAGCCAACCGGTGCTATAGTGGCGGCGGTGCCTGCGCCAAAGGCATCAGTCAGTTTGCCGTTTTTGGCACCTTCAATAATTTCGGCAACAGCAACATTACGCTCCTCAACCGGGAATCCCCAATCTTTTGCCAGTGTAATAACCGTATCGCGGGTTACACCATCTAAAATAGTATCCTGGGTTAACGGGGTTATCAATTTGCCGTCTAACACAAACATGGCGTTAG